>NZ_VWWG01000057.1:0-40856 GCF_011753085.1 Burkholderia sp. Tr-862 | reverse complement strand
GCTCGCTGCAGATCCGGTAGATATCGACGCCGACGTCGTACAGCGACATCGCATTGCCGACGAACGGCACCATGTACAGGCACTGCACGAAGATTTCGAGGCCGTGATTGCCGACCGCTTCGGCGTCGGCCGAGATCAGCGTCGGCGACGTCCCGGGCGCGGGAACCGGGCTGACGATGACGCGCCGTGCTTCGGCATTCTGAAGAAGTGCCTTCGGAATCTGGCGCTGAGGGGTGGAAGGTGCGGCGGTTCCGGTCATGGTTGTTATCTGTCTAGAACGGGAAAAAACGCGAAGCGTGAATCAACGCGACACGGTGGTTTTGACGAGCGCAGGCGTGACATCGGATACCGAGGCCGTCGCACGGTTGGCAGCGGCATTCGCAACCGGCCGGCCGACCGGGTCGAGTGCGGCTCGAGCAAGCGCGGCGCCATCGCCTTTCGCGACGCCAGCCGCGGCGCCGGATATTGCCGCCCCGATAGAGGCAGCCGCATCCAGTCCCTGCTTGACTGCGTCGCTTTCCGGCACCGCCGCCGCCATCACTGCCCCGACGAGACTAGGCATCGCCTGGCCGGCATCGCGATCAACCGCCGCAAACAGCGCCGTCCCTTTCGGGTCGACCCACTTGCGCGCCTTGTCCTGAATATCGTGGTCTTCTTCGAGATACTCGACCGCGCCGCCGCCACGCGGCACATTCGCTACCGTGCCCCTGCCGTTGGCATCGAGCCGGCCCTCGCGCCACGAACCGTCCGGAAACGTCACGCGATACGGCGCGTTCCTGACCGGCTCGCCATTCGGGTACGCATGCCAGAGTTGCATGCCCGTTTGTTCCTGCTCCGGCATCAGCGGCAACGCCTGCCTCAGGGTCGCGGATGGCCCGACGCTCAATGGCCCTTTCACCCGGATCTCGCCCGCACTGCCGATCTCGACGATTCCGCCTTCGAGCTTGATATAGGCGCCGCCGCACATCAGCGTCAGCGCCTTCTGCGCATTCAGCGTCACCGCATCCGATGTGCTCGCGATCATCACGCCCTTCAGCGCCGTGAGTTCGAGCGCGTCTGCCTGCGCCTGCACGTCGACCTTGCCAGCGCCCGCGTACAGCTTCATGCCCTGCGCATTCGCATACATCGATACCGCATTGCCGGCCGCGACCGTGAAATTGCCGCCGATCGCCGCATCCGCATTGCCGCCCGTCGTCGTGAACAGATGCCCGCCGGCGGCCAGTTGCATGTGCTCGCCGCTGGTGATCGCCACACCGCGTGGCGCAGACGCGAGCAAAACAGCCGCTTCGAGATCCTTGATCTGCGACTCGAGCAATGCCTGCTGTGCGTCGCATGCGGCCACCGTTGCCCGTGCCTTCTCGACCGCTTCGGCCAGGCTGCGCATGCGGGACTTGGCCGCGTCGAGTTGCTGGCGAGCCGCCGTCATGTCGAAAGCCTGTCCGCCCGCGTTCGACTGGACATCGGCCGTCAGGAACAGCCCCTTGCCCGCACGCAGTACCCCGCGCTCGTCGGTCCTGACCTCGAACCCTTCACCGCGCGTCGCCCTCCGGCTGTCGACGAGATAGCCGAGATTGACCTGAGTCTTGCCGCCGTAGTCCGTCGACAGCTTGATGCCTTCGCGTCCTTTCCGATCCTCGAAACGAAGCTTGTTGTTGGCCCGCGTGCGGATCACGTTGCGCGTATTGAATTCGTCCCGGCTCGTCACCAGGTCGGCCGCCTGACTGTGATGATGCGCGTGCGCGATATAGGGCCGATTTGGATCGCCACCCACGAATGCAACCGCCACCTCCGTATCGACGAGCAGCGGGAAATGGAATCCTGTCTGGTTGTCACCAGCGAACGGTTTGGCAAGCCTGAGCGGCACGGATTCACCACCGGCCGCCCAGTCGTCGAAGTCGAAATCGAATCGTACGGTGTAGAGGCCAGCGCTCGTCAGATGCGCATAGGGCGAAGCATCCGGCACCGTGACGCGCGCCGACAGCGTGCCGGCGATCGCCGGCCAGCGCCGTTCGTCGAGCTTCAGGCGGAACGGCCGGCCACTGGGAATCGCGTCGAACGTGTTGATGTACGACGCATCCCGACCGCCTTCGTGACGCACGGCAATGACGACGATCCCGTGCGGCGCCTCGGCCGGCTTCTCGTCGAGCTTCGCGACGAGCCCCGGTGCGAAATCCACCACCGAACTCGTGCCGGAATACACGACCTGCCACGCAACCGCGGCTTCGTGACGCAACTGCGCTTCGCGCCGGGCTTCGTTGCCGTCCAGGTGATGCGTGCCGAAGACGTAATGCCGGCCCCACGTCGTCGGATCGTCGCGAACGATATTCACTTCGGCATTGAAGCGGTCGTAGGCCTTGTCCGGGTTGTAATCGGCAACCTTGACCGACTGCGGAATTGTTTCGCTCAGCGACTCGAGCGACAGCACGGCTTCGTGACCGGTTTCGAGACCGCTTGCCTCACGATACGGAATCACGACATCCGGACGATACGTATAGGCATCGACGTCGTCGCCGAAATGCAGTTCGTCGCCATGCTGCCCGGCACGGAAAAAGCAGAACAAGCCCGTCTGTTCCATCAGCAACCTGATGTAGTCCCAGTCGGACATCCGGTACTGCATGCGGAACGCGAGACGCGGATAGGCGCGCCGCAGCTTGAAAGAGAACTGATGGGAGCGGAATTCGTGCCGCTTCAGGATCGATTCGATGATCTCCGGCACGGACCGCTGCTGGTAGATGCGTGATGTTTCGACGAGACGCAGGCGAGCGACGAACGGCTCGACAACGATGCGATACGACACGAAATCGCGGGTCTTGCGAATCTGGCCGAATGCGGTGATGCAGCCGGCGAAAGTACGCTGGGCGTCGACGGCGCCGTCCGCTCCTGCCGGCTCGATCGCGAAGATCGCCGGGCGATTGAGATAGTCCGTACGCGCGAGCGGGGCCGGGCTGGTCAGTGTCAGGTCGATTCGATAGGGCTCGCCGAGCCGCTCGTCGAGCGCGAACGACATAATCGACAGGTCCTGCGCCCGAGGCGCCCCCGGCACCTCCAGGAAATACGACTGACGACCGGTTATCCATTGCGCGAGCGCACCCTGTGCACTTCGTTGTCGAGCCATGTTTTTCTCTCAGCCACTGATTTTTTTGTGGAAGCTGAGGGATAAAGGATGGCCACGTTCTCGTCCAGCGAATGGCAACAGTCCGCAACAATGTTCGTGGTCGACCCGGCGCTCAAGCCGGATCAACCACCCGCTCACGCCGCCTTGCGCGCCTCCGCAATCCGCTGCGGCGCCTTCGGCCGCGCATACAACCGTTCGAGATACGCGCGCAGTTGCGGGAACGGTTCGATCAGGTTGCATTCGCTCGCCCAGTCGATCAGATACGCCGTCACGCAATCGGCCACCGTCAGCGTATCGCCGACGATGAATTCACGCCCTTCGAGATGCTTGTCGAGGATCGTAGCCATCGCCTTGAAATCCTCACGCGCCAGTTCGATGTCGGCCGGCGAGCGCTTCTCGGGCGGATAGATGAACGTATGCCGCGTGATGCGCCACAGCGGCTGCTCGAGTTCCGTCACCGCGAACATGATCCATCGATAGGCCTCGGCACGCCGCGCGAGATCGGCCGGCAGCAACGCCTTCTCCGGATACTTGTCCGCGAGATACAGCACGATCGCGGCCGACTCGGGAATCACGAGGTCGCCGTCCACCAGCACGGGCACCTTCCCGGCCGGATTGAGGTGCAGGAATTCGGGCCGCTTATGCTCGCCCGCGAGCAGGTTGACGGACACGAATTCGAAATCCGCGTCCAGTTCCTTCAGCCCCCACAGCGCACGTTGCGTGCGGGCGCCGGCAAATCCGTAAAGCTTCATTGCAGTGTCTCCATCCAGAATGTCGGGAAAGGGTCCCCATGCAGGCCGCGGCGCACCGACGACGCGCGGCACCCTGCATGGTTCATGGTTGATCGTTCACATGCCGGGCACCGCGAGCACCGGCATCACGTCGATCGTGTCGCCGGGGAACAGCGTGAAATGCGGATGGCCTTCGAACAGCGCGGCAGCAGCGTCATGCGATGCGGCGCGCACGACGGTAAAGCCGCTCATCGCATTGGCGGTGTCCGTGACGCCGCCCTTGCCGACGGTCTTAGTCTTGCCGAGCGGCCCGCCGAGCTCGACGATCGCGTCACGATGCCGGTCGACCCACGCATGCCACGCGGCGATCCCTTCCCGCTCCCGTGTGCGCCGCTCCTCCTCCGGTAGCGCCATCCACGCCTTCATGGCCGGGCTCTCCTTGCTGCCGAGGAATACCGCGAGATACAACTGCTGCTGAGCACTCATGCTTCCTCCGTCCGATCGCGGGAACGGCGGGCTGCCACTCCTCGCCCTTGACAAGATAGGTTGATATCAACACAATTGCAACATGGCACGCAATGAAAAGCTTCCTTTCGAAACGACGCTGATGGTGCGCGATTGCTGCCTGTGCCTGCACATGCAGCGCGCGGCGCGCAATCTCGCGCGCATCTTCGACGATGTGCTGCGTCCGCTGGATCTCACCAACGGCCAGTTTTCGCTATTGATGTCGCTGAACCGGCCGAAACCGGCCGCGATGAAATCGGTCGCGTCGCTGCTCGCGATGGATCGCACCACCTTGACCGCCGCGTTGAAACCGCTCGAGCGACGCGGGCTGGTCACGATCGTGCAGAATCCGGACGACAAGCGCAGCCGCCTGCTCGAACTGACGTCGGCCGGCCATCGTCTGCTGGCCGACGCGTTCCCGCTGTGGCAACAGACGCACGCCGAGATCGAACAGCCGTTCGCGGCGGGAGAAGTCGATGTGTTGCGCGATCAGTTGCGCACGCTGTCGGAGGATCCAGCTACGCGCGGCTGAAGCCGCGCGCGGCCCGGCACTACCCGCGCTTCACTTCCTGCCCTTCGCGGGCATCAGCAGTTGCGCGAACTCCTGCAGGAAGCGCACGGGGCCGTGCGCGTGCAGCGCGTGCCCGCTGCTGAGCGCGCCGTCGATGACGGTCGCGAGCCGCAGCGCGTAAGTCTGCGGTTCGTCGATCCCTATCGCGCTCGCCAGTTCCGTCAGCCGGCGCCGCAATTCCTGCTTGTGCGCGACGGCGACCTTGCGGGCCGGATGATTGCCGTCCGCGTACTCCGCGGCGATGTTGATCTGCGGACAGCCGCGATAACCGGGCCGTTCGATGCGCTCGCCGATCCACTGCAACTGCGCATCCAGTTCCTCGCGCGGCGTACGCCGGTACCGCGCGGCCACCGCGTCCCAGTGCGCCCAGAAATCCGCATCCTCGCGCAGCAGAAACGCCTCGATCAGGTCGTCCTTCGTCGCGAAATGCCGATACAGGCTCGTCTTCGCGACGCCCGCCTGTGCGACGATCAAATCCACGCCGACCGCCCGCGTCCCTTCCCGATAGAACAGCGCGCTGGCCGTTTGCAGAATGCGCTCGCGCGTATCGGGCGCGCTCCCCTTCGTGTCTGTTCCCTGTTTCATCCAAGCCCGGCCGCCGAGGGCCGCCTGTCCCGCAAAAGTGCATCCGATGATAGCACCGCGGGGTTGACGACGCTACAGGTCTGTACTATAAAACAAACCGGTCTGTATCGGAGTGGATCATGGACGGTCGAATGACGGTTGCAGTGTATGGCGCCACGGGTCACACCGGGCGGTTTGTCGTCGCCGAACTGGAACGGCGCGGCCTCGGCGCGATGCGCATCGGGCGCGATGCCGCGCGGCTCGCGAAGGGCGGCAACGACGCGGCGCCGTGGCGCGTCGCATCGGTCGACGATCCGGCCGCGCTCGACGCCGCCTTGCGCGGCGCGCACGCGGTGATCAACTGCGCGGGCCCCTACCTCGATACCGCGCTGCCGCTCGCCGATGCGGCGTTGCGCGCCGGTATCCCGTATCTCGACCTGACGGCCGAGCAGCCGTCCGTTCAGACACTGACCGATCAGCGCGACGCCCGCGCACGCGCCGCCGGTGTGACGCTCGTGCCGGCCGCCGCGTTCTACGGCGGCCTGGCCGACCTGCTCGTGACGGCCGTCGTCGACCCGCACCGGCCGATCGAGCGCGTCGACGTCGCGACCGGCCTCGACAGCTGGCATCCGACGCGCGGCACGCGCGTGACCGGCGAGCGCAATCACGCGATCCGGCTGATTCAGCAGGACGGCAAGCCGACCGCGGTGCCGTCGACGGCACGCGAGCGCCGCTGGCCGTTTCCGTCACCGCTCGGCGACGTCGACGTGACACTGCTGCCGTTCTCGGAAGTGATGACACTCGCGCGTCATCTGCGCATCGATACGATCGAGTCCTGGCTCGCGACGCTCGCACTGCGCGATGTCCGCGATGCCGGCACGCCGCCGCCGCAACCGGTCGACGCGCTCGGCCGCTCGGCGCAGCAATTCGTGATGGACGCCGTCGTCGTGCAGAACGGCATCACGCATCGCGCGACCGCGTCGGGACGCGACATCTATGCGGTCAGCGCGCCGATCATCGTCGAGGCGACGGTCCGCCTGCTGAGCGGCCGTACACTGACGTCGGGCGGCGTACGCAGCCTGGGCGAACTGTTCGACGCGCGCGATTTTCTCGCGGCGCTCGACACCATCGACGTATCGTTCGATACGATCACCGATCGGCATTTCAACCGGAGGGACGAGCATGAGTCGCAATAAGAAGGAAAAAGCCGCGTATTTCCGTTCGCTTCATCGCGCGGGCGAGCCGCTCGCGCTGTTCAACGTGTGGGACGCCGGCAGCGCGCGCACGGTGGCCGACGCGGGTGGCGTCGCGCTGGCGACGGGCAGCTGGTCGGTCGCGGTCGCCAACGGGTTCGCCGACGGCGAGCAGATGCCGAAAGCGCTCGTGATGGAAGTGCTCGCGCGGATCGCGCAAGCGACCGACCTGCCCGTCACCGTCGATCTCGAAAGCGGGTACGGCGAGCGGCTGGAAGAGGTGGCCGACACGATCGCGCGCAGCATCGAGGCCGGCGCGATCGGCTGCAATCTGGAGGACAGCTTTCCGGCGACGGGCGAACTGCGCACCGTCGACGACGCGGCCGCGCGTCTCGCGGCGGCCCGGCAGGCGGCCGATCGCGCGGACATCGG
Organism: Burkholderia sp. Tr-862; assembly: GCF_011753085.1. Taxonomy (NCBI): domain Bacteria; kingdom Pseudomonadati; phylum Pseudomonadota; class Betaproteobacteria; order Burkholderiales; family Burkholderiaceae; genus Burkholderia; species Burkholderia sp. Tr-862. The sequence continues at coordinate 33,746 of NZ_VWWG01000057.1, read as the reverse complement.
CTACTTCATCAACGCGCGCACCGACGTGTTCTTCAAGGCCGCGGCCGACACGCACGACGAACGGCTTCTGGACGACGTGCTGACCCGCGCACGCGCGTACGCGGCGGCGGGCGCCGACGGCCTGTTCGTGCCGGGCCTGCAATCGCCGGCGCTGATTCGCGCGCTGACGGCCGCGTCGCCGCTGCCCGTGAACATCATGCGCGTGGCCGACACGCCGACGCTCGCCGAACTCGCGCAGTACGGCGTTGCGCGCATCAGTCACGGACCGTACCCTTACCTGCAGGCGATGAAGGCGCTTGCGGCGGTGGTGAAGCAAGGCGGCTAGCCGTTGCCCGGGGCGGACCGCGGACGATTACATCCGATGCAATCGCCGTCCCAAACTTCAGGTGTCGCGCCGCCATTCCGGCGGCGCGCATCGCACGAGCAGCGGGCCGATGCGCGATCGCGCGCGCCGGCCCGCCGCGATCCGTCACTCGGCCAGCGCCCGCGCGACGTCCACCCGCTTCGGCACGCCGGTCACGATCGTCGCGACCGCGACGGCCAGCACCGCGGCCGCGCCCAGGAACACGCCGCCCGCGCCGTTCGCGTCGAACACGACGCCGCCGGCCGCCGCGCCCGTCGCGATCGCGAGCTGGATCGCCGCGACGATCAGGCCGCCCGCGCTCTCGGCTTCATCGGGCACGGTGCGCGTGACCCACGTCGACCAGGCGACCGGCACGCCGCCGAACGCCATCCCCCACAACGCGACGAGCACCGCGTCGATCATCGGCGCTCGGCCGAGCGCGACGAGCGCGATGCCGAGCACGACCATCAGCGCCGGCATCCCGATCAGCATCGGCCGCAGCCGGTGTTCGAGCACGCGGCCCGCGAGCGACGTGCCGACGAAGTTCGCGATCCCGTAGCCGAGCAGGATCGCCGACAGCCCGTTCACGCCGACGCCGGCGACCTGTTCGAGGAACGGCCGCAGATACGTGAAGAACGCGAAATGCCCGGTGAACACGAGGATCGTCGCGAACATTCCGAGGCCGACGGTCGGCCGACGCAGCACGTCGACGAGCGTGCGCAGCCGCGTCGTGCCGCTCGGCGGCATCGACGGCAGCGTCATCACCTGCGACACGAACGCGACGCCGCCGAGCCCGGCCGCGATCAGGAACACGTTGCGCCAGCCGATCAGGTGCCCGAAGTAGCTGCCCATCGGCGCCGACGCGATCGTCGCGACCGCCACGCCGCTGAAGATGATCGACAGCGCGCGCGGCACCATCGCAGTCGGCACGAGCCGCATCGCGGTGGCCGTCGCCATCGTCCAGAAACCGCCGAGCGCGACGCCGAGCACGACGCGGCCGATCAGCAGCGTCGTCAGGTCGGGCGCGAACGCGACCGCGAGATTCGATGCGACGAGCAGCAAGGAGAACGCGAGCAGCACGCGCCGGCGGTCGATCGTGCGCGTCAGCGCCGAGATCAGCAGGCTGGTGACGAGCGCGACCGTCGCGGTGGCCGTGACGGCCTGGCCGGCCACGCCTTCGGTCACGCCGAGGCTGTCGGCCATCGGCGTGAGCAGGCTCGCGGGCAGGAATTCGGCGGTGACGAGGCCGAACACGCCGAGCGTCATCGCGAAGACGGCACCCCAGGCCGGGGCGCGGGGAGCCGCCGGGGCGGCGGCAGAGGAGATTCCGGGGTTCATGCGTCGTTCCGAGTGATATAGGGAAAATACTGATGACGGCCTATCGTAGGGAACCACGGCAGGACGGTCTATGACATACAATCCGTTCTTGTTGATCGATCGTCCGAATCTCAAAATGGCCGAGCCCCTGCTTCCCCCCGTGCCCGACGTGCACGACCTCGTCAGCGAGTTGCTGCTGGGCATGCGCCTGAGCGGCGTGCAGTACCGCCGGATCCAGGTGCCGCGGCCGTTCGGGCTGAGCTTCGGCCATGCGCCGGGCCGCGCGCAGTTCCATTTCGTCGGGCGCGGGCCCGTGCTGCTGCGCGACGCGGCCGGCACGATGGTGCGGCTCGAGGCCGGCGACGCGATCCTGCTGCCGCACGGCCGCACGCATGCGCTGGTGTCCGATCCGGATGCGCCGTGCCGCGAGATCGGCGGGTTCGAGGTCGCGAAGATCTGCGACACGGTCGCGTCGGTGGCCGCGACGTCGTGCGCCCCGGCGGAGCCGGCCGCCGGCGACGCGCTGATCTTCAGCGCGTGCATGGAGCTCGATCTCGGCGGCATGCAGCCGCTCGTCGGGACGATGCCGGAGTTCATGCACGTCGGCACGCTGCTCGCGCGCTACCCGGAAATCCGTCCGATGCTCGACGCGATGGAGCGCGAATCATGCGCCGAACGCGCGGGCTTCGCGGGCATCCTCGCGCGGCTCGCCGACGTGGTCGCCGCGTTCATCGTGCGCGGCTGGGTCGAGTGCGGATGCGGCGACGCAACGGGCTGGGTGCAGGCGCTGCGCGAACCGAAGCTCGGCCGCGCGATCGTCGCGTTGCATCGCGATCCGGGGCGCAACTGGAGCGTGTCGGAACTGGCCGCCGAAGCGGGCGTGTCACGCTCGGTGTTCGCGGAGCGCTTTCTCGCGGCCACCGGGATGACGCCCGTGCGCTACCTGACCGAGCTGCGGATGCGGCTCGCCGCGCAGTGGATCGCACGCGACCGCGAGACGATCGAGGCCGTTGCGTACCGGCTCGGCTACGGGTCGCTCGCCGCGTTCAGCCGGGCGTTCAAGCGCGTGGTCGGACGGCCGCCGGGCGCGGTGCGCGCGGAAGGCGACACGCACGCCGACGTGTAACGCGTCACATACAACGCGGGCCTGGGCGAACACCTGTCGAGTCGCCCCGGCTTCGCTCGCTCCGTCTTCGCCTGCGTCGACTCCGCTCAGCCGCTGCGTGCTTCAAGCCGATCGACCAACGCGGTCGCGCAGCGCACGGCCAGCGCCGCGCACTGTTGCGCATCCACCGGCGCGCCGCTCATCATCGCGCCCTGCACGATCCGGCCCAGCAATTCCTTCGACAGGTCGGCGATTTCCTCTTCCCGCTTCGTCATGTTCGTCTCCCGCGCGTCGGCCGAGTCCGGCCGCGCGTCCGATCGTGCCGAGCGCCGCATGCGCCGCGCCCGGCGTTCAACGTTGCCTTGCCCGCACGACGATCTGCGCCTGCGTGTCGCGCTCGATGCGTTCGAGCGACGCGCGCAGCGCCGTGAACTCGTCGGGCGTGCAGACCTGCCGGCCGAACGTCGCCGTCATCCGGCGCGTGACCTGCACGACGTGCGCGGCCGCATCGAATACGTAGTGCGACGTGAAGTCGACGAAGCGGTCGTGCACGGCCGTATCGGTCGGCAGGTCGGTCACCGCAACGCCGGCCGGCAGCGCGATCTGGCCGGTCTCGTCGAACGTGCCGCCGAGACATACCCACGGCTGCGTGCGCACCGGTTCGGCCAGCCACCCCTCGACCTGCGTCGCGATGCCGCCCGTGACGCTCGACAGCGCGGGCACGGCGGTCGTGCCGTCCGGCCACACGACGTGATCGAGCGTGCCGTCATACGTCACGTCGAACGGCCCGTCCGTCGCGCGGCGATCGCCGGTCGAGATCCGTGCGCGGCCCCGCAAGCCGCTTTGCCGCAGGCGTTCGTTCGCGAGCTGCCGCACGCGCTCGGGCGGCGCGCGGCGAAACAGCGTGCGTTCGAGCTCCGCGGTCCAGCCGTCGTCCACGACGAGCGCGTGAAACCGCGCGGCGCCCGGTTGCGCCGCATCGATCTCCACGCGCGCGGTGCGGCGCTTCGGCTGCGTGGCCGGCGTGCGCGACAGCACGCCGGAGTCGACGAGCAGCGCCGGCCGGTCCATCACGATCGGCGGTAGATAGCCGAACGCGATGCCGCTCGTCGTGGTGTCCGCGTAGAGGCCGAGACCGGGCAGCCACGTGATCGCATGATTGATCGCGCCGCCGCCGTAGCCGGGCACGGAGGGCAGCGTGTACACGGAGCCGAGGTTGATCAGCACCGGTTCGCTGCGGATGCCGACCGCCGCGAGCAACGCGCCGAACAGCGCGACGTGGTCCTTGCAGTCGCCGTAGCGGTTGCGCAGGATGTCCGTCACGCGATGCGGCGCGGCGGCCGTCTCGCCGAGAAAAAGCGCGACGTAACGCACGTTCGCCTGCACCCAGTCATACAGGAGGCGCGCCTTGTCGTGCGGATCGGCGGCGTCGGCGGTGAGCGCGCGCGCCAGCTGCACGACGGCCGGATCGTTCGCGCCCGGATCGACGGCCGCGTTGCGGTAGCGCCCGGCGAACGCCGCATAGTCGGGCAGCGTGGACACCACGAGCCGGTCGCCGTAGGTCGGATAGCCGACCGAGCCGCTCTCGATCCGGTCGTACGCGCCGTGCCGGTAATCGAACGTATAGCGCGTGCGGCCGTTCGCCGTGACAGGCGGCAGCGCGACGTAGCCGCGCGCGTCCGCATGCAGCGGCATGTCCGCCGGCACGTCGAAGATCAGCCGCTGGTTCTCCACCGGCTCGCGCGACGGTTCGACGTAGTAGCCGAAGTAACCGGCGTTGACGGGCTTCGTGCGCGCCTTGCGGAACGCGATGCGCGTGCTCGACCCGGCCTCGACGCCGGGAAACACGACGGTGCGCAGCAGGCCGTCCTGGAAGGTCGGCGCGCCGGCCGAACGCGGCTCCTGGACGTCGCGGATGCCGTCGGGCCCGACCGGATGCGCGACGCCGCCGCGATCGATCGTCTCGGCCGCGACCAGGTCGACCTTCTCCAGGTTCTTGTCGAACCAGACGTAGCGCTGCGCGATCGCGTCGATCCCGTTCGCATCGTTCGCGCGCAGTGTCGAATCGTCTTCCTCGTCGAGCGAGCCGTCGTGCTGTATCACGAATACGTGGACATCGCTGACGAGCGTGACAGGCGCTTCGTCACCCGAATCGGCCAACGCGGGACGCGCGAGCGCGGCAACGGCGGCGGCCACCGCGAACGCGGCGGCGCCGTGCGGCAGGCGGCCGGTCGGTCGGAACGGAAAACGCACCACGTCGAAGCTCTCCGCGCGTTCGTGTTCATGTCGGGATGCGACGGGCACGCATCCGCGCGCCGCGCCCCGTCGTTCAACCCAGTGTGGTTGACGTGCCCGCGAGCGTCAAGCCGCGGCGCGGCCGGCCGCGCGGGCACGCACGATGCGGGGGGAAAGCGCCGCACGCGTGATGCAGGCCGGCGGTCGTACTTTCACGATCCGCTCCGTGTACGACCGCTTTTTATATCATGTTGTGACACATAATTCAGACAGTGAAAACGTGCGTGCGACGTCGCCGAAACGAATGACGATCCCGCGAATTCGACACGCCTGCATGGGGAAGGAGACAACATGCTGATCAACAACGATTTCGAAATCGGTTATCTAGTGATCGCGTTCGCGCTGCTGGGCGTGATCCTGATCGGGGCGCTGCTCATGGCGCTGCATCTCGAGCGGTGGCATCCGAAGCTGGTCGGCGCCGCGATCGGCGCGCTGCTCGGGATCGCGCTGATCGAAGCGATGCCGATGCTGACGTGAATGCGGCCCGGCCCTCGTTCGTGCGCCGCGCGCCTGCTGCCACGTGCGCGTTCGCGGCGCGGGGTCGGAACGCCCGCCGCCCGTGAAGGGAATCAGAAATGGAGTCGGCGCTCTGTCTGACCTACCATCAATATGAGATCCGCGCGGGCGCGCGGGTCGATCCGGTGGCCGGCGAAGGCCTCCCGCTCGGCGCGGTACCCGCCGCTCGCCGTCGTGTGCCGGCGCGATGCCGGCGGGCCGGCACGACGCGCATCTGCTCTCCCCCGGCCACCACGTGTTCCGCAACGACGCGGATGCGGTCCGGGTCGCGATCGCACTGGCCAAGCGCTTCATCGATACGAAGCTCACCGGCCTCGTGATGCCCATGCCGACCGGCTGACGCCGGCCGATGGCATCCATCGCTCCCCAACCTGCCGGAGGCGACATGGAAAACGGTATCGTCGCGATCATCCTGCTGCTCGCGGTCCTCATGTTCGCGGTGCTGTTCTTCGCGGAGCAGCGCAGCCGCGAGCGCATACGTGACCGGCTCCTGCACCGGACGTCGCGGCGCTCGGAACGCTCGCATACGCACCACCATTCGTAAGCGGAAAGCGCCCCGCGCAAAAAAACGGCCGACGGTATGGCGTCTTGCGACGCCACGCAGTCGGCCTTGCAGCGGAGGTCCGGTTCCCGGGCAGCCGGCGCGCGTCGCGCGCCTACACACCCCACATCACGTGCCGGCCCTGTTCGTGGGCCGCACGCATCATGTCCAGCAGCGGCCACGCGCGTTGCGCGAGCCCGCCCGCATGCGGCGGCAGTTCCGTGCGCAGCGCCTGTGTTGAACGCTCATGCGCGCTTTCCCGCACCACGTCATCCCTGATCGCCTGCTCGAGCCGCGCGATCGCGCCCGGCAATTCGTCAGTGGAAATCACCCCGCGAACGTCGAGCTCCTTGCCGACGAGTCCCAGCAGGTACTGCGCCAGATCGCGCAACATCGCGATGTCCGGTGCGGCGGATGACCGAAACGTGACCATCATCGTCATTTGTTCCCTCGTCTTCGCGAGACTGTGCGGCGCTAGCCGCCGTCGGTGTCGCGGCAAGGCCTGCAGCCATCCCCCGTTCTCCTGAACCGGACGTTCGCCCGGCACCCTGCGCGTATCGCGCGGCCGGTTCGTTTGCGGCGTAGAGGCCGGATGGCACGAAGGCCTATTTCTATTTTATGTAACGCCGTGATGCATTCAAGCCCGCGGCGCGAGAGTGGCCGTATGTGTGTGTCGCGAGATCGATGCATCAGCAGCAATCGCCAACGCGCTTGCCGCGCTCCTGTTCGCGCGCACAGGCCAGCGCGATCTTCCGCGTGGTGCCCGCGCAGCTCCCGTTCGTGATCGTGCAGTCGACGTTGTCGCGCTGCACGCGCGACTCCCTCGTCTTGCGCAGGTTCTTCGCGTCCGCGTCGGTCAGGCACGGGTCCGGCATCGGGTCAGCGCGTTGCGGCAGCGGCTTGGCCGTTCAGCGTGTACGCGATTTCGTCATGCCGGACGTCGTGTTCATCGGCCCGCAGTCGCCGTTTCGCCCGCACCGCTACCCGACGTTCATCGGCAACAGCACCATCTGCCTGCCCTCGACATGCAGTCGCGCCTGCAGTTCGACCGGCGTCTGGTTGTGGAGCCACGCGGTCATGAAATTCACGCGCCGGAAGATCAGCTTGCTCGCGAAGCACACGGCATTCGGATACGCATCGAGCGTCGACGACGCGAGGTTCATGAATTCGACCACCGGGTTGGTGCCGAATGCGATCCGGTAGTCGGCCGCGATGCCGTTGCGGCGGCAGTGTGCGACGTAGTAGTCGAGCGCCTCGGTGATCGTGTGACGCAGCCGCTCGAGATGCTCGTGCCCGTCGTACGCCTTCGCGTCGACCTCGCCCACCGCGAGGAAGATCACGTTGCGGAAGTGCCCCGGAAACAACCGATTGACCCACAGCAGCGCGTGCATGCTGGCACCGCGATGCTTGCCGACCAGCAGCACGGCCGTCGGCTGCGACGGATCGGGCCGGCCGGGCGCGGCGGCCTCGTCGACTTCCGGCGGCGCTCCCGAGAACAGCGCATCTTCCTTCGCGAGCTGCGCACGCGTGTACGCGTAGTGGCGGTTGATCATGATGCACAGCGCGATCACCGCGCTCGTCACGAGCACCGTGAGCCAACCGCCGGCGGTGAATTTCTCGATCAGCGTGATGACGAGCACGGTCGCCGTCACGCTGAACCCGAGTGCCGACAGAAAGAAGTGCTTGAACCAGCCGCGCTCGCTGCGATGGCGCCACCAGTACGTGCACAGCCCGAGCAGCGACAAGCTGAACGTGAGAAATACGTTGATGCTGTACAGCACGACCAGCACGTCGACGCTGCCGTGCGTCCACAGCAGGATCAGGAGGCCCGACAGGCCGACGACCACGATGCCGTTCTGCCGCACGAGGCGTGTCGACAGGTCGCGGAAATGGCGCGGCACCCACGAGTCCGACGCCATGTTCGACAGCACGGCCGGCCCGTCGAGGAACCCCGTCTGCGCGCCGACCAGCAGCAGCCCGGCCTCGAACGCGAGCACGGCCGCGAGCAGCGCGTGGCGTGCGAAAGCGGAGCCGAGCCCGAGATGGTCGATCACGCTGCCGAACACGACCGCGTTGAGCGTCTGCCCGTCGACGGGCCGCGCGTGCCACAGCATGTACAGCAGGATGATGCCGCCGGCCGTGAACGCGAGCGACGTCGACATGTACCACATCGTCACCTTGCCGTTCGGCACGCGCGGATCGGCGAGCATGTTCACGTTGTTCGACACGGCCTCGAGGCCCGTATAGGTGCCGCCGCCGAGCGAGAACGCGCGCATCAGCAGCGCGAGCATCACGAACACACCGAGCGATTGCGACATCCCGTGCGCCTCGTGCACGGCGTCGGGCACGACCGTCGCGAGGTTGCCGCCGTGCACCGCGACGCCATACACGATCAGCCCGAAATGCAGCACGACGAAGCCGATGAAGATCGGCAGCATCACCATGATCGATTCGCGCATCCCGCGGAAGTTGAGCCCCGTCATCAGCAGGATCAGCACGATCTCGGTGGCGAGCTTGAACGCCTGCGCACTGACCGGCAGCAGGCTGAAGAACGCGTCGACGCCGCTCGCGAGCGACGTCGCGACGGTCAGCACGTAGTCGACCAGCAGCGCAGCGCCCGACACGAGGCCCGGCTTCGAGCCGAGCAGCGACGTCGCGACGCGATAGCCGCCGCCGCCGGTCGGGAACAGTTCGATCACCTGATTGTAGCCAAGCGCAATGATGAACACGGTCGCGGCCGTGGCGAGCGCCAGGAACAGCGCGAGCGGCGTGTGGTGCGCGAGCGCGAGGAATGCCTCCTCCGGGCCGTAGCACGACGACGACAGGCCGTCGGCGCCGAGCCCGACCCAGGCCAGCAACGGCGTCACGGCGATCGCATGGCGCGTGCGCGGATCGAGCGGGTCCAGCGGCTTGCCGACGAGCAGCTGCCACATCTTCTGGAGTGCGGTCATGGTCCCCTCCCGGAGCGCCGGGCGCGGCGGCGTCATCCTCTAACGCTAGCCGACACCCGGCCGCCGCACCAGTCCGCACATTCCATGAGACGCGATCGACGGCGCGGCGTCGCTTTCAGCGCGTAAGCGACCGACACGCCACACGTCTCCCCGGACGGCGTGCCCGCGCCGATCGTCATCGCCTCGTCACACTGCCTCGCCTCACCGCCTCCCCCCATGTTCTCCCGCCGAGCGATCGCATCGATCCGGTCGCTCGCACGGTTCGCATCGAACGCGCTGCCCTTCCGCGTCCCGGTCGTGCGTTGTTCCCCGCATTTCGGCTTTTGTGTGCGCGCAACAATGGCGGTGCCTCGCGGCCGGCGGCGTGCGGGGGCATTTGTCCACGGCGCCGGCCGCGGTGCTCTTTGCAAAACCACATTTCACGAGGACCTACCATGCAACTCCAATCTCATCCGGCGTGCCGTCCGTTTTACGAAGCAGGTGAACTCACGCAACTGACCGCGTTCTACGAAGAAGGCCGCAACGTCATGTGGATGATGCTGCGATCGGAGCCGCGGCCGTGCTTCAACCAGCAACTCGTCACCGACATCATCCATCTCGCGCGCGTCGCACGCGACTCCGGCCTGCCGTTCGACTTCTGGGTGACGGGTTCGCTCGTGCCCGAGCTGTTCAACGTCGGCGGCGACCTGAGCTTCTTCGTCGACGCGATCCGCAGCGGCCGCCGCGATCAGTTGATGGCCTACGCACGCTCGTGCATCGACGGCGTGTACGAGATCTACACGGGCTTCGGCACCGGTGCGATCTCGATCGCGATGGTCGAGGGCAGCGCGCTGGGCGGCGGCTTCGAAGCCGCCCTCGCGCACCACTACATGCTCGCGCAGAAGGGCGCAAAGCTCGGCTTTCCCGAGATCGCGTTCAACCTGTTCCCGGGCATGGGCGGCTACTCGCTGGTCGCGCGCAAGGCGGACCGCGGGCTCGCGGAATCGCTGATCTCGTCCGGCGAGGCGCATGCGGCCGAGTGGTACGAGGATCGCGGGCTGGTCGACCAGACGTTCGAGCCGGGCGACGCGTATCTCGCGACGCGCACCTTCATCGACGTGACGAAGCCGAAGCTGAACGGCATCCGCGCGATGCTGCGCGCACGCGAGCGCGTGTTCCAGATCACGCGTTCCGAGCTGATGGACATCACCGAGGAATGGGTTCACGCGGCGTTCACGATCGAGCCGAAGGATCTCGCGTACATGGAACGCCTGGTGATGCTGCAGAACCGGCGCGTGTCGAAGCTGCGCACGGTGTGACGTGAGTGGCGCGCGCCGCCGCGTAGCGGGCGGCGCGCCGTCTTGCGGGGAGGCTCAGGCGATCAGCCTGAGCTTTCTCGTTTCCGCGAGCCAGGCCTCGAACGCCTGGGCCGGCATCGGCCGCGCGAAGTAGAAACCCTGCGCGTGGTCGACGTCGATCTGCTTGAGGAAATCCGCTTCCCCATGCGTCTCGACGCCTTCGGCGACGACCGAGAAACTCAGCGCCCGCGCGAGCGACACGACCGAGCGCACCAGCGCCTGCGAGCGCGGGTTGCGGTCGATGCCCGTGATGAAGCTGCGATCGAGCTTGATCGAATCGAGCGGCAGCCGTGACAGCTGCGACAGCGACGAATAACCGGTGCCGAAATCGTCGAGGTGAATCTTCGCGCCGAGTTCGCGGAACTCCTTCATCAGCTCGTGCGCCGATTCTTCGTCCTCGATGAAGCTGCTTTCGGTGAGCTCGATGTCGACGAGGCTCGGCTTCAGCCCCGCACCGGCGAGAATCGACGCGAACTGATGGACGATGTTCATGTCCTGCAGTTGCCGGGCGGACACGTTCACCGCGATCCGCACGTCGAGCCCCTTCGCCTTCCATGCGGCGGCCTGTGCAGCCGCGGTGCGCATCACCCAGCGTCCGAGCGGCGCGATCAGCCCCGACTCCTCCGCGAAGTGGATGAACTCGACCGGCGCGACGAGCCCGCGATCGGGCGACTGCCAGCGGATCAGCGCCTCGACGGCGTGCACGTCGCCGGTCGCGAGGTCGATGACCGGCTGGTAGTGCAGCACGAACTGCTCCTCCTCGAGCGCCTTGCGCAGGTTCGTGTCGAGCCACATGTACATCGCGACCTTCTGGTTCATCTCCAGCGAGAACACGCGATACGTATGCTTGCCTTCTTCCTTCGCGACATACATCGCGGTGTCGGCGCTGCGGATCAGCGTTTCGAGCGAATCGCCGTGCTGCGGATACATCGCGATGCCGATCGAGCAGCTCGTGTAGACCTCCATCAGCCCGAGGTGGATCGGCGTGCGCAGCCGTTCGAGGATGATCTGCGCGGTCGCTTCGAGCAGCGGCCGCGTGCCGTGCTCGAACAGCACCAGGAACTCGTCGCCGCCGAGCCGCGCGAGCGTCGCACCGGACGGCAGGCAGCCGCTGATGATCGTGGACACGTCCTGCAGCAGGCGGTCGCCGGTGATGTGCCCGTAGTGATCGTTGACGCGCTTGAAGTTGTCGAGATCGAGGAACAGGATGCCGACCTGGCCGCGCATGTCGGTACGATCCGCGGCCAGCGCCGCGCCGATGCGCTCGCTGATCGCGTGGCGGTTCGGCAGGCCGGTCAGCATGTCGGTGTTCGCGAGTTCGCTGAGCCGCAGCTGCGCGTTGCGCTCCTCGGTCACGTCGATGCCCGAGCAGATCAGGTACTGCTCGTCGATGCCGCTGCCGCTCTGCACGAACTTGTTGCGGAACTGGAACAGGCGCGGGCCGTTGACCGTGTTGATGTAGCGCTCGACCGCGAACGAACGGTTGCTCGCGAAAAAGCCGGTGATGTTGGTGCGCGACTGCGCGCCCTGCTCGGGGCTCATGAACAGCTCGAACGCGCTGCGGCCGATCACGTCGACCTCGCGCTTGCCCGTCACCTCCTCGCACAGGCGATTGAAGCGCTGCACCATGCCGTTGCGGTCGAGGATCACGACGAGCGAATTCACTTCGGACACGACCTGCTCGGCGAACGCGAGCCCATGCGAGAGGTCGCTCGCAACCGACTGGGTATCGGAATAGGCGGAGGCCGTGCCGGCCCAGTTCGAGGTATCGACCTTCCGGCCGACCAGATGAAGGCTGACCGTGTCGCCGAACAGCGCAAGGTCGAGCACGAGATGCGACGTGACGCCGGTGAGCGCGCGGATCCGCGCGGCCTGTTCGCTGGTCAGCGCCACCGCGACGTTGGTCAAGCCGCGAACGGCGGCCAGCTCCAGCGCATTGCTGTCGCTGCCGAGACGCCAGCAGGGGCTGCGCGTACCGACGTGCGCTTCAAGCACCGCGCTATCGTTTTCGTCATCCATGGACACGCCCCGATCCAGAAAAAACGCACAGTGTAGACGGAGGCGAGCTGGCCGCTCCCGATCCCCCGGCGCGCAGCGCGCGTACCCGGCGGGGCAGTCGTGACGGCCCTGACAGCGGCCCTCGTTCCGTAATTGTTTCCAACCAATGCGACCCGGCGTTTGCGCATGTCGCGCACAGGTTTTTCCAAACGAATGATGGAACCCATCTTATCAAATGACAATCAAGAATGGCACTCACATTCGGAAGGGGGTGTCAAGGAATCGGGACTCGATTGGCACAGCAGCTTTTTCGTGATTGGCGGGATGTGCGCGGGCCGGCGCAGGGCCCCGAAGCCGGCCGGCAGGATCAGCCGAGAACCCCGCCGGACGGGCGTTTGCGGGAAATTTCGATCGCCCCGCACCGCTCGGCCATAACGCATTCCGCGGGGGTCGGATCGCATTGAGCCGAGCGTGGAAGCGCGGAATTTCCATTTCCGTTTATGCGGGAATGCGCGTCTTTATTCCCATACGCGTGGCAATATCGCGCCGATCGATGCAAGTGAATATATCGTCGGCGCGCACCGGCATTGCCGCGCCCATGAATGGAACCGGTACGATCGCCCCGCCGCGACGCGCGAAAACCGTCCGGCGGGCACGCCGCCGCACCACTTCCGCACCGTTGCGGGGCGCCGCTCAGCCCGCCGCGCCGTAACCGCCGCCGCCCGGCGTTTCGACGACGAACACGTCGCCCGGCGCCATCTGCGCGCGGCCGATATGCTCGAGCGTCTCGACCGTGCCGTCGGCCCGCTCGATCGTGTTGCGGCCGAGCGCGCCGGCCTCGCCGCCCGCCGCGCCGAACGGCGCATGGATCCGGTTGTTCGACAGGATCGACGCGGTCATCGGCTCGAGGAAGCGGATCCGCCGAACCGCGCCGTCGCCGCCGCGCCAACGCCCGCCGCCACCGGAGCCCGCGCGCAGCCGGTGCGAGTCGAGCCGCACCGGGTAGCGCCATTCGAGCACTTCCGGGTCGGTCAGGCGCGAGTTCGTCATGTGCGTCTGCACCGCGCCGACGCCCGCGAAGCCCTCACCCGCGCCGCTGCCGCCCGCGATCGTCTCGTAGTACTGGTACTGAGCGTTACCGAATGTGAAGTTATTCATCGTCCCCTGGCTCGACGCGACGCCGCCGAGCGCGCCGTACAGCGCATTGGTGATCGCCGACGACGTCTCGACGTTGCCCGACACGACCGCCGCCGGATACTCGGGGTTCAGCATCGAGCGCGCCGGCACGATCACCGTCAGCGGCTTCAGGCAGCCGGCGTTCAACGGGATGTCGTCGCCGACCAGCGTACGGAACACGTACAGCACCGCGGCCATGCAGACGGCCTTCGGCGCGTTGAAGTTGTTGTCGAGCTGCGCGGAGGTACCGGTGAAATCGATCTCGGCGCGCCGCGCCGCGCGATCCACGCGGATCGCGACGCGAATCTCCGCGCCGTTGTCGAGCGGATAGCGGTACGCGCCGTCCTGCAGCGCGCCGATCACGCGCCGCACCGCCTCTTCCGCGTTGTCCTGCACGTGCCCCATGAACGCGAGCACGACGTCGCGGCCGAACTGGGCGACCATCCGCCGCAGCTCGTCGACGCCCTTCTGGTTCGCGGCGACCTGCGCCCGCAGGTCGGCCATGTTCTGCTCGACGTTGCGCGCCGGGTAGCGGCCCGACGCGAGCAGCGCGCGCGTGTCCGCATCACGCAGCACGCCGGCCGACACGAGCTGCCAGTTGTCGATCAGCACGCCCTCTTCGTCGATGTGCGTCGAATCGGGCGGCATCGAGCCCGGCGTCGTGCCGCCGATGTCCGCGTGATGGCCGCGCGAGCCGACGTAGAACAGCGGCGTGTCCGAGCCGTCCGCGAACACCGGCGTGATGACGGTGACGTCGGGCAGGTGCGTGCCGCCGTGATACGGGTCGTTCAGCATGAACACGTCGCCGTCGCGCATGCGGCCGCGGTTGCGCTCGATCACCGTGCGAATGCTCTCGCCCATCGATCCCAGGTGCACGGGCATGTGCGGCGCGTTCGCGATCAGGTTGCCGTCGCCGTCGAAGATCGCGCACGAGAAGTCGAGCCGCTCCTTGATGTTCACCGAGTACGCGGTGTTCTGCAGCCGCAGCCCCATCTGCTCGGCGATCGACATGAACAGGTTGTTGAAGATCTCGAGCCGCACCGGATCGGCGTCGGTGCCGAGCGAGCGGCGCGTCGGCAGCGGCGTCGTGCGCGTCAGCACGAGGTTGCCCTGCGCGGTCATCCGCGCGCGCCAGCCGGGTTCGACGACGGTCGTGCCGTTCTTCTCCGCGACGATCGCCGGGCCGTCGATCGTGTCGCCGGCGAGCAGCGTGTCGCGCACGTACAGCGCCGCGTCGTGCCATTGGCCGCCGGATTGGAACCGCACGGCGCTGTGGGCCTGCGGCGCTGCCCCCTCGTCGCGCGGCACGAGCGGCGCGATCTCGACGGGCGCATCGGAGCGGCCGATCGCCTCGACCGAGGCCAGTTCGGCGACCAGCGGCGTGCCGGGCATCAGGAACGCGTAACGCTGCCGGTACGCGGCTTCGAACGCCTGCTGCATCGCGGCGACGCTGCCGGCCGGCACGTCGAGCGCGGAATCGGTGCCCTGGTAGCGCAGATGCACGCGCCGCTCGGTCGCGATGCGTTCCGGCGGCACGCCCTGTTCGAGCAGCGCGCCGACCGCGTCGTCGGTCAGCCGGTCGAGCGTCGCGTTCAGCGCCGGCAGCGACGCGTCCGACAGCACGGCCTCCACCGCGCGCTCGCGCATCGCGGTCTGGTCGGCGAGACCCATCCCGTAGGCGGACAGCACGCCCGCGAGCGGATGCGCGAACACCTGCGTCATCCCGAGCGCATCGGCCACGCCGCACGCGTGCTGGCCGCCCGCGCCGCCGAAGGTCGTCAGCACGTAGCCCGACACGTCGTGGCCGCGCTGCACCGAGATCTTCTTGATCGCGTTCGCCATGCTGCCGATCGCGATCTCCAGGAATCCTTCGGCCAGCGCCTCGGGCGTCTCGCGCCGCCCGGTCGCGGCGTGGATCTCGTCGGCGAGCGCCGCGAATTTCGCGGCGACGCCGTCGCGGTCGAGCGGTTGGTCCGCGTGCGGGCCGAACACGCGCGGGAAATGATCGGGCTGGATCTTGCCGAGCATCACGTTGCAGTCGGTCACGGTCAGCGGGCCGCCGCGCCGGTACGCGGCCGGCCCCGGGTTCGCACCGGCCGATTCGGGCCCGACGCGCAGCCGCGCGCCGTCGAAGCCGAGCACCGAGCCGCCGCCGGCCGCGACCGTGTGGATGCTCATCATCGGCGCGCGCATCCGCACGCCGGCCACCTGCGTCTCGAACACGCGCTCGAATTCGCCGTTGTAGTGCGACACGTCGGTCGACGTGCCGCCCATGTCGAAGCCGATCACGCGGTCGAAGCCGGCCGCGCGCGCGGCGCGCACCATCCCGACGATGCCGCCGGCCGGGCCGGACAGGATCGCGTCCTTGCCCTGGAACGCATCGGCGCGCGTCAGGCCGCCGCTGCTCTGCATGAACTGCAGGTTCACGCCGGGCATCTCGTGCGCGACCTGCTCGACATAGCGGCGCAGGATCGGCGACAGGTACGCGTCGACCACGGTCGTGTCGCCGCGCGACACCATCTTCATCAGTGGCGACACCTCGTGCGACACGGACACCTGCGTGAAGCCGATCCGGCGTGCGAGTTCGGCCAGCGCGCGCTCGTGCGCGGTGTAGCGATAGCCGTGGATCAGCACGATGGCCAGCGCCTGCACGCCCGAGTCGAACACGCGGCGCAGCTCGGTTTCCGCGCCTTGCACGTCGAGCGGCACGACGACGTCGCCGTGCGCGCCGATCCGCTCGTCGACCTCGACGACGGTCTCGTACAGCGCATCGGGCAGCACGATGTCGAGATCGAACAGGCGCGGCCGGTTCTGATAGGCGATGCGCAGCACGTCGCGAAAGCCGCGCGTCGTCGCGAGCGCGGTGCGTTCGCCCTTGCGTTCGAGCAGCGCGTTGGTTGCGACCGTCGTGCCCATCTTCACCATGTCGACGCGTTCGGGCGTGATCGGCTCGCCGTCGGGCAGGCCGAGCAGGTGGCGGATGCCGGCCACGGCCGCATCGCGATACTGCTCGGGATTCTCCGACAGCAGCTTGTGCGTGACGAGCGCGCCGTCGGGCCGGCGCGCGACGATGTCGGTGAAGGTGCCGCCGCGGTCGATCCAGAATTGCCAGCGCGCGGCGTCGGAGGAAACGGGGAAAGTGTGTCGGTCAGTCATGGCGATGAACTCGATGCGTCGTTGAAGCGAAGGACGAGCGCCGCCGCACGGCGCGCGTCGCGCGCCGCGTGAGGGCTTCGATTTAAGGGAAGAGGTAAGGCGGCGGGCCGGCGCCCGCTTATGCGGCGTCGAGTTCGCGGCCGCGGGTTTCGGGCAGCGTCAGCGCGGCGACGATCATCACGCCGTAGGCGGCGACCGCGAAGATTCCGATGCTCGCGCCGAGCCCGTAGTGCTTCGACAGCGCGCCGATCAGGAACGGGAACAGGGCGCCGACCGCGCGGCCCACGTTGTAGCAGAAGCCCTGCCCCGAGCCGCGCACCCGCGTCGGGAACAGCTCGGTGAGGAACGCGCCCATCCCGGAGAAGATGCCCGACGCGAAGAACCCGAGCGGGAAGCCGAGCCACAGCATCGATGCGTTCGTGAGGTTCAGCACCGGCGACGTATAGGCGAACGCGATCACCATGGAGCCGAGCGCGAACAGGATGAAGTTCGGCTTGCGGCCGAGGCGGTCGGTCAGGTAGGCGCTCGTCAGGTAGCCGACCCACGAGCCGATGATGATCATCGCGAGATAGCCGCCCGTTCCCATCACGGTCAGGTGCCGCTCCGTCTTCAGGAACGTCGGCAGCCAGGTCGTGATCGCGTAGTAGCCGCCCTGTGCGCCGGTCGTCAGCAGCGCCGCGCGCAGCGTCGTCGACAGCAGCTTCGGCGCGAAGATTTCCGTGAGGCGCGGCGCGTCGGCCACCTGCGCCTGCGCGGCCTTCTCCTTCTCGTAGACGTCCGGTTCCTTCACGTAGCGGCGGATCACGACCACCAGCAGCGCCGGCGCGAGGCCGACGAGGAACAGCGCGCGCCATGCCTGTTCGGCCGGCAGCACCGAGAACAGCAGCGCATACAGCAGCGCCGACAGCCCCCAGCCGATCGCCCAGCCCGACTGCACGAGGCCGACCGCCTTGCCGCGATCGCGCGCGCGGATCACCTCGCCGATCAGCACCGCGCCGGCCGTCCATTCGCCGCCGAAGCCGAAGCCCATCAGCGCGCGCGCCGCGAGCAGCTGGTGGTAGTTCTGCGCGAGCCCGCACAATGCAGTGAATACCGCAAACCACAGCACGGTCAGCTGCAGCGTGCGCACGCGGCCGATCCGGTCGGACAGGATGCCGGCGAGCCAGCCGCCGAGCGCCGACGCGAGCAACGTCATCGTGCCGATGAAGCCGGCGTCCGCGAGCGAGATGCCCCAGGTCGCGACGAGCGTCGGGATCACGAACGACAGCATCTGCGTGTCCATCCCGTCGAGCATGTAGCCGACCTTGCAGCTCCAGAACGCGCGACGCTCGCGCGGCTGCGCGTCCGCATACCATCCGAACAGGCCGTTGCGCGCGGGGCCCGCGGGGTCGGCGGCGGGCGCCGCGAGGATCTTGCTTTCCATGGTGAAGCTCCTGTCGAAATGTGCGGTCAAAACCGTGCTCGTGATACGTGCGGCGCGTGCGGCGCGCGTGTCGTGTGTGCGTCGCGATTCATCAGCCGCGGCTGCGCGCTGAGGCCGGGCGAATCGTCTGCGGTCGCGGCGTGCCGCCGCGGCGGGGCCGGACCAGCGGCCGGACCGGCCGCGGGCGCCGACCGGGTCAGAACACGGCGAGCGACGCGTTCGTGATGTCGGTCATCAGCATGTAGCCGGGCGTATGCGCGATCGCGAGCGGCAGCTTCGCTTCCATCAGCGCGGTTTGCGGCGTCACGCCGCACGCCCAGAACACCGGCAGCTCGCCGTCGCGCACCGTCACCGCGTCGCCGAAATCGGGCGTGCCGAGATCGGCGATGCCCAGTTCCCGCGGATGGCCGATATGGACCGGCGCACCGTGCACGCCCGGGAACCGGCTCGTGATCTGCACCGCGCGGATCGCGTCGGCGCCGCGCAGCGGCCGCATCGACACGACCAGCTGGCCGCCGAATATCCCCGCGCGGCGGTTCGGGATCGACGTGCGGTACATCGGCACGTTGCGACCCTCTTCGATGTGGCGCAGCGCGATGCCCTCACGCGCCAGCATGTCCTCGAACGAGAACGAGCAGCCGATCGCGAACACGACGAAATCGTCGCGCCACAGCGCTTCGAGCGATTCGACCCGCTCGGTCAGGCGGCCGTCGCGGTATACGTTGTAGCTCGGCACGTCGGTGCGGATGTCGAGATCCTCGCCGAGCACGTCCAGCCGGAACGCGCCCGGCTCGCCGACGCCCAGCAGCGGGCACGCCTTCGGGTTCGCCTGACAAAAGCGCAGGAAATCGTGCGCATACGCGTTCGGCAGGATCGCGAGATTCGCTTGCGCGAACGGGCCGCACTGGCCGGCGGTCGGCTGGCGGAACGCGCCGCTGCGTACGGACTGGCGGAATTCGGAAGGCGTCATGATGGTCGTTGGCGGATCGGGGATGTCGTCGGGCCAACGCAATTGCGTCAGCGGATACGGCCAAGAATAGAAAAGAAAAAATTTTGCCGCCAACGAGTTTTTTTGCGCCTGATGTATAGAATTTCTTAACGTGTCTCCGGGTTTTCCCCGGTCCCGTTCACTTTTCTTCACCGGCAAGCTGCGCGTCCACCGTCCCGCCGACCGCCATGAACACGCGTTTTCTCGAAACCTTCGTCACGCTCGCGAAGCTGCGCAACTTCCGCACGACGGCCACCGCGCTGCACGCGACGCCGGCCGCGATCTCGCAGCGCCTGAAGGCGCTCGAGGATGAATTGCAGACCGTGCTCGTCGATCGCGACAGCCGCGAGTTCCGGCTCACGCCGAACGGCGAGTACCTGCTCGGCTATGCGAAGGCCGTCGTCGAGGCGACGCACGAGCTGCAGGCCGCCGCGGCCGGCGAAAGCGCGCTGCGCGGCAAGCTGCGGCTCGGCGTGATCGAGACGGTCGTGCACAGCTGGCTGCCGCACTACCTGCGCCGCCTCGCCGCCGACTATCCGCAACTGGAGGTCGACCTGACCGTCGACGTCAGCGTCGTGCTGCAGCGCCGGCTGATGGCCGGCGAGCTCGATCTGATCATTCGCGTGGAGGGCAGCGACGAGGCGTCGGTCGTCTGCGACGCGCTCGCGAACTATCCGGTGCGCTGGATCGCGCGCGCGGGGCTGCTGCCGACCACCCGCACGGGCCTCGCGCGCCAGGTGCTGCGCCAGCCGATCCTGACCTACGGGCGCGGTACCGCGCCACATCGTGCGCTCGAGGACATCGTGCGCACGCTCGCGCACGCGCATGGCGTGCCGCTGTCGGAGACGCGCATCACCGGCTCGCCGTCGATCTCGGTGATCGTGCAGCTCGTGCGCGACGGCTTCGGCGTCGCCGCGATTCCGGTGCTGTTCGTCGATGCGCTGATCGCGAGCGGCGAAGTCGTCGAGCTGCCGCTGCAGCCGTCGCCGCCGTCGATCGTCGTGTCGATGTCGCGCCGCGCCGACGCGCCGAAGTTCGTGCACGGCGCGTCGATCGCCGCGCGTGCCGCGTGTCACGAGTACTGCGAAAAGAGCAACCGGTTGCTGGTCGAGGCGCTTTGACGCGGTGCGCGCAGAACGCCCGACGCGCCGGTTCGGCATTCAATTCACGCGGGCTGCCCCGCATGCGGTTGCGTGAGCTTGCCGTCGCCGTACTCGCGCAGCACCTGCGAGATCACCACGCGATAGCCGTCCAGCCAGCGCGCCTGCTTCGCCTTCGCTTCCCGATGCGCGGGGTGCTGGATCAGCTGCTGCAGCGCCGCCTCGGATTCCCAGTAGTAGACATTCTGGATCAGCCCGGCTTCCGCGTTCTCCCAGGTTTCCTCGCCGAGATAGCCGGGGGTCGCACGCGCCATGTCGGCGATCTGCTGGTCGAGCCGATGGAATTCGTCGTCGTATTGCCCGGCGCGGAAAATGAAGGTCGATGCGTACATGCGCGCTCCGTCGGAAACGATTGAAAGAGCATCAAGTGTAAGGCACGCATCGCGTGCCGCTGTCGTCACGCGGTGAGCGTGACGGCGTCGTGCCGATCGTCGAGCCACGCGTCGATGCGGGGTGCGTCCGTGCGGGTGGCTGACGTGGCTGTCGGCATCGCGGCGAGTGCGTGACGCGCACGTCCGAGCGCTTCCGCGAAACCGCGCAATTCGCGCGTCGCCGAGCGGTCGTCGAGACGCCGGCGCGCGAGCGCCGCGTCGACGCGGGCATCGATCAACGCGCGTTGCGCATCGATGAAGTCGATGCATCGCGCCCGGCAATGTGCGGAGACCGAGGCGACGGCCAGCAGCACCGGCACGATCGACATCGTCAGGTAACCGCCGGGTGCAAGCCGCGACAACGCATCGCGAACTTGCGGTCCACCGTCGATCAGCGATGCGAACACTGCGTCGCGCCACACCGCACGCTCGAACGCGAGCGCGTCGCGAAACGCGTCGAGCGCCGCGCGGTCGGCGACCTGCCCTGCCGTGACCAGCGGTATCGCCGATACGCCATCGACCGAAGCCGCGCCGTCGTGCGCACCGACGATGCAGTTCGCACCGAGCCACGCCGTGTCCTCGCGCCGCCGCGCGAGCACGCGAGACTGCAACCGGTCCGGCAGCATCGGATCGAGCGGCACCGCGCCGCAGATCGACGGCTTGTCCGCATGCACGCTGCAGCGTCCGTCGTCGGCCAGTGCCGGGCACCGCCCGAGCGACGGATAGTCGTAGCCTTGCAGCGTCAGTGCGATCCATTCGTCGTCCGTGCCGCGCGCGCGATGGAACAGCGTGTTCGCGAGCGCATCGAACGCGGCGACGTCGTCGGCGTCGAGCGCCTGCTCGCGCTCGCCCGTGCGCGATCGTTCGCCGATGCGCCGCTTCGGCACGCGATGGATCGTCAACGCGCCGACGAAGCGATGCCGATGCCGGAACAGTTCGCGCAACGACAGCGTCGGCGCGCTGTTGCAGCAGCGGCCGCACGCATTGCACGCGAGGCGGTAGTCGTCTACCACGGCCGCCGCACCGAGTCCTGATAGCGCGTCAGGATGAAATGCGCGACGTCGTCCGAGTGATACGCGGCGACCAGTTGCGCGACCCACGGCTTCGTGCGATCGGCGTCGCGCACGGTCAGCACGTTCGCATACGGCGAGCGCGCGTCCTCGAGGTTGATGCTGTCGCGCGCCGGTTGCAGGCCCATTCGCGTGGCGTCGTCACTGTCGATCGCGACGAACGCGGCCGAGTCGAGTGCCGCATGGAGCCGGTCGCGACGGAGCGCAACGAATTTCAGCGCGAGCCGGTTGCCGGTCACGTCGTGCAGCGTCGCATGCAGGCCGGCCTTGGCGCGCAGCGTCACCAGCGTGTCGTTCTGCAGCAGCACGAGCGCGCGCGCCATCCCGCGCGGATCGGCCGGGATCGCGACCGTCGCGCCGGGCTGCAGTTCGTTCAGACGCCTCAGCTTGCGCGAATAGAGCGCCATCGGCAGCGTGACGGTCGGTGCGACGGCGCTCAGCGCGTAGCCTTTCGCCGTGCGGGTGGCGGCGAGACGCTGCGCGTCCTCGAAGCTCGCCGCGTCGATCTTGCCGTCCGCAAGCGCGGTATCGATGCGCGATGCGTCGTCGAATGCGACGACGTCGACATCGAGCCCGCGCGTGGCGGCGACGCGTTTCACCGCGTCGAGGATCTCCGCATGCACGCCGCGCGTCACACCGACGCGCACCGTGCGCGTGGCGGTTTCCGCGGCAACGGCCCACCCCGGATGAACGAGGCCGCATGCAACGGCCAGCCATACGGCGATGCAATGTGCGACGCGTTTCACGATGCATCCCTCAGAATCGTGCGGAATCCGATATGCGACGCGCCGAGGTCGGCTTCCTGTTGTTCGCGCGACGACGCGCGATAACGCACGCAGTAATCGCGCGAGCACAGGAACGAGCCGCCCTTGATCACCATCGGCGTGTCGTGCCGGCGCGTCGGCGGCGCCACGGCCGCCGTGTCGCCGTTCGTGTGCGACTGATGCGGGCCCGTGTACGCGTCCTTCGTCCATTCCCATGCATTGCCGATCATGTCGTACAGGTGGAAGCCGTTCGCCGCGTAGCAGCCGACCGGCGCCAGGCCCGCATGGCCGTCCTCGGCCGTATCGAGTACCGGAAACGCACCCTGCCAGTAGTTCGCGGCCGGCTTGCCCTGCGCGTCGCGCGGCGCCGCGTCGAGCGACGCGTCGTCGCGACCGGCCTTGCCCGCGTATTCCCATTCGGCTTCGGTCGGCAGGTCGCGGCCGAGCCAGTGCGCATACGCGAGCGCGTCGCGCTGCGTGACGAGCGTGACGGGCAGGTTGCCGAGCCGATCGACGCTGCTGCCCGGGCCGCGCGGCTGCCGCCACGACGCGCCCTTCACCCAGCTCCACCACGCGAGGTCACGTGCATTCAGCGCGTCGCGCGTCGGCACGTGAAACACCGCCGCGCCGCCCTGCTGCTCGGCCTCGGTCACGTAACCGGTCGCCTTCACGAAGGCGGCGAACTGCGCGATCGTCACGTCGGTCTGGTCGATCCAGAAGCCGCCGACGCGCGTCCTGCCGTCGCCGGCCGGACGCTCGTCCGCATAACCGCGCGTGCTGCCGAACACGAACGCGCCGCCGCTCAGGTGCACCATCCCGGCCTTCGGATCGTCGCGCCACGCCGCGGGCAAGCCCGAGTAGCGCTCGCACTGCCGCTCCGAGCCGAGCGGCGCGAGCGGGCGGCCGCGATTCGCGTCGTCGAAGGCGCCGGCGGGCGACGCCGACGGGCTCGCATAGCCGGCCGCGAACGCAGCCGCGAACAGCGTGGCCGCGAGCGCCCCGCCGAGCGTCCAGAAGCGCAACCGCATCGTGTCGTCCTCAGTAGTAACCGCGCGGACGCAACGGCTCGACGCCGCCGACGTTGCTCATGTAGGTCTTCCACTGGTCGACCAGCGTGCCGATCACCGACGGGTTCTGCGCGGACACGTCGGTCGTCTCGCCGCGGTCCGCCGCGAGGTCGTACAGCTGCCAGTGACCATCGAGCGGGCCGAGCGGCGGCTCGGTCCACAACGCCTTCCAGCGACCGTCGGCGCTGCGCAGGTACGCGCGGCCGTAGGCTTCGTCGCCGAACGGCGCCGTATGCACTTCACCCGTCGCCGAGCCGGTCAGCACCGGCAGCAGCGACTGGCCCGTCACCGGATACACGTAGCGGTTGTTGTAGACGACCTTGCCCTTGTTCTGGTCGATGCCGGTCAGCGTGTTCACGAGCGGCGGCGCCGGCTGCGACGGCGGCGTGACGCCCGCGACCGCGAGGAACGTCGCCGTGTTGTCGGTCACGTGCGTGAACGCGCGCAGCGTCGGCAACTGCTGCGTCTGCCCGGCCAGGCGCACGATCGTCGGCGTCGACACGCCGCCTTCGGCCGAATAGCCCTTCGTGAGCCGGAACGGCGTCGCGCTCACTTCGGCCCAGCGCAGCCCGTATTGCAGCCGCTGCGCGTTCTGCTTGCCGTTGTCGGTGCCGAGGGTCGAGTAGATCGGCGCCTGCCCGTTTGCGGTGTCGGTCGCCGTAGGGTCCGCGCCCGAGTCGATCGGCCAGCCTTCCGCGCCGTTGTCCGACTGGAACATGATGAACGTGTTGTCGTATTCGCCGATGTCCTTCAGGTGCTGGATCAACAGGCCGATGTTGTAGTCGAGGTTCTCGACCATCCCCGCGTAGATCTCCATGTAGCGCGCCTGTGCACGACGCTCGGCCGGGCTCAGGCTCGCCCACAGCTTGTCGACCTTGCCGGTGCCGTAGTCGGCGTAGCCGTCGGCGGCCGAATGCACGGCGCTGATGTACTTCGCGTTCGCGGTGCCGTTGTTCGCCGTGGCGGGCGACGCCGACGTCGTTTCGGGCAGGCCGTCGAACGGCTTGAAGTCGGCCGGAATCAGACCGAGCGCCTTCTGCCGTGCGATCCGTGCGTTGCGGATCGCGTCGTAGCCGGCGTCGTACACGCCCGCATACTTGTGCAGCCACGGCTCCGGCACCTGCAGCGGCCAGTGCGGCGACGTGTATGCCGCGTACGCGAAGAACGGCTTGCCGTCCTGCTTGTTCGAATCGATGTACGCGATCAGCTTCTGCGTATAGAAGTCCGTCGAGTAGAACACCGCCGGACTGCCGCCCACGCCACCCGGTTGTCCGGGCTGGCCGGGCTGCACGTAGCGGCCGTCTTCCGTGTAGTTCGACGAGCCGGCCGGCTCGTGCGCGAAGTGGTTCGTCGCGGCGCCGCCGAGCAACACGTAGCTGCGCTCGAAGCCCCACTGGTCCGGCGTCTGTCCGCTGCCCGTCGTGCTGCCGACGATCCCCGAGCCGATGTGCCACTTGCCCGCGATGTACGTGTGATAGCCGGCGTCCTTCAGCAGTTGCGCGAACGACAGCGCGCGATCGTTCAGGTAGCCCTCGTAGCCCGGCAGGCCGCGCCGCTCATCGGTCGGCACGCCCATCGTGCCTTCGCCGACGAGGTGATGATCGGTGCCGGAAATCAGCATCGCGCGCGTGATCGCGCACACGGTGCCGGTGTGGTGGTTCGACAGGATGCGGCCCGACGCGACGAGCGCGTCGAGGTTCGGCGTGTTGATCTCGCCGCCAAATGCATGGATGTCGGAATAGCCGAGATCGTCGGCCATGATGTACAGGATGTTCGGGCGCTTGGCCGCGGGCGTCGCATTCGCCTGCGGCGGCGGATCGCTGTCGACGCCGCCGCACGACGCGAGCGACAGCGCACCCGCGATCGCGGCGCACACCACACGGAAACGAAAGGCAAGCAAGGGCGAAGCGGACTTTTTCATTGTTGTTGATCGCACGATCTACGGGATCGGCGATCTTAGCGTCGCCCACGCGGCGCCCAAAGTCGGATTCGTCACATGCTAACGGGGCAGGAGAATATGCGGCACGGGCCCGTGTTTTACGATTCGCGACGCGATGGTTGCGTTGCGTCAGCTGCGTCCGCCGAGGCTGCCGCCGCCATCCACCGCGAGCACCTGCCCCGTGACGAAGGCCGCATCGTCGGACAGCAGGAACGCGATCGCCGCGGCCACATCGTGCGGCGTGCCGAGACGGCGCGCGGGGATCGTTGCCAGCACCTTGCGTTCGGCTTCGCTGCCGACCGGCCGCGTCTGGCGAAACAGTTCCGTCTCGATCGGGCCCGGCGCGACCGCGTTGACCGTCACGCCGTGCTCGGCGAGTTCAAGCGCCCATGTACGCGTGCAACCGACGAGCGCGCTTTTCGCGGCCGAATACGCGGTGCGATCGAGGCTGCCGAAGATTGCGCGGCTGCATACGTTGACGATGCGGCCATATCCGCGTGCCTTCATCGCGTCGGCGAAATGCTGCGTGACCTGGATCGCCGCGCGCACGTTGAGGTCGAACACCGCCTGCAGCGACGCGAAATCGACCTTGCCGAGCGGCTGTGGCAACGCGATGCCCGCGTTGTTCACGATGCCGTCGATCTCGTCCGATGCGCTGATGCGTGCGAGCGTCGCGGCCGTCCGTTCGATATCGGCGAGATCGCACGCGATCAGTTCGCCGGGAAAGTCGATGCCTTGCGCATGCCGCGCAAGACCGATGACGCGATGGCCGCGCCGGGCGAGCAGTGTGCTGGTCGCGAAGCCGATGCCGCGCGACGCGCCGGTAACGAGATAGGTGCGGGATGACATGATTCGTGCCTCTGACGAAAGAATCGAAGACGGTGCGGTGCGCGCTCGCGCGCGCAGCGCATGCATGACGTGATCGATTGTGCGTCAGGCGGGGAAAACGCGTACGGTCGCCTGGCTCCGACGTTCGATGGCCGCATAGCGCATCCATGCAAATGCTTTTCCGAATCCGTTATTGGATCGCGCCGTCGCGCGTTCTTATACTCGTCAGCACTCTCCGATAAAGAGTGCCAACCATTTCGACGCAACAGAACAGGACGGACAGATGAGCCTACGCCCCTTGCACGACCGGGTCATCGTGAAGCGACTCGACCAGGAAACCACCACCGCCTCGGGTATCGTGATCCCCGACAGCGCCGCGGAAAAGCCCGACCAGGGCGAAGTGATCGCCGTCGGCCCCGGCCGCAAGGACGCGGACGGCCAGCGCCTCGTGCCCGACCTGCAGGTCGGTGAGCGCGTGCTGTTCGGCAAGTACGCAGGCCAGGCCGTCAAGGTGGACGGCAACGAATTTCTCGTGCTGCGCGAGGAAGACATCGTCGCGGTCGTCAATCAATAACGGAGCGCAATCATGGCAGCAAAGGAAATCATTTTCAGCGACGTCGCGCGTACCAAGCTCACCGAAGGCGTCAACATTCTCGCGAACGCGGTGAAAGTCACGCTCGGGCCGAAAGGCCGCAACGTCGTGCTCGAGCGCAGCTTCGGCGCGCCCGTCGTCACGAAGGACGGCGTGTCGGTCGCGAAGGAAATCGAACTCGCGGACAAGCTGCAGAACATCGGCGCGCAGCTCGTGAAGGAAGTCGCGTCGCGCACCAGCGATGCCGCCGGCGACGGCACGACGACGGCCACCGTGCTCGCGCAGGCGATCGTGCGCGAAGGCCAGAAGTACGTCGCGGCCGGGCTCAATCCGCTCGACCTGAAGCGCGGGATCGACAAGGCCGTGGCATCGGCCGTCGACTCGCTGAAGAAAATCAGCAAGCCGACCACCACGAGCAAGGAAATCGCGCAGGTCGCGACGATCTCCGCGAACGGCGAGGAATCGATCGGCCAGCGCATCGCCGAAGCGATCGACCGCGTCGGCAAGGAAGGCGTGATCACCGTCGAGGACGGCAAATCGCTCGCCGACGAGCTCGATGTGGTCGAAGGGCTGCAGTTCGATCGCGGCTACCTGTCGCCGTATTTCATCAACAATCCCGACAAGCAGATCGCCGAGATCGAGAACCCGTACATCCTGCTGCACGACAAGAAGATCTCGAACATCCGCGACCTGCTGCCGGTGCTCGAACAGGTCGCGAAATCCGGCCGGCCGCTGCTGATCATCGCGGAAGACGTCGAGGGCGAAGCGCTCGCGACGCTGGTCGTGAACAACATTCGCGGCATCCTGAAGACGGTCGCGGTCAAGGCGCCGGGCTTCGGCGATCGCCGCAAGGCGCTGCTCGAGGACATCGCGATCCTGACCGGCGGGCAAGTCGTCGCGGAGGAAACGGGACTCACGCTCGAGAAGGCGACGCTCGCCGAACTCGGCCAGGCGAAGCGCATCGAGGTCGGCAAGGAAAACACGACCGTGATCGACGGCGCGGGCGACGCGAAGAACATCGAGGCGCGCGTGAAGCAGATCCGCGTGCAGATCGAAGAGGCGACCTCGGACTACGATCGTGAAAAGCTGCAGGAGCGCGTGGCCAAGCTGGCGGGCGGTGTCGCGGTGATCAAGGTCGGCGGCGCGACCGAAATCGAAGTGAAGGAGAAGAAGGACCGCGTCGACGACGCGCTGCACGCGACGCGCGCGGCCGTCGAGGAAGGCATCGTGCCAGGCGGCGGCGTCGCGCTGATCCGCGTGCGGCAGGCGATCCGCGAACTCAAGGGTGCGAATGCCGACCAGGACGCGGGCATCAAGATCGTGCTGCGCGCGCTCGAGGAACCGCTGCGCCAGATCGTCACGAATGCGGGCGAGGAAGCGAGCGTGGTCGTCGCGAAAGTGGCGGAAGGCTCGGGCAACTTCGGCTACAACGCCCAGACCGGCGAATACGGCGACCTCGTCGAATCGGGCGTGCTCGACCCGACCAAGGTCACGCGCACCGCGCTGCAGAATGCGGCGTCGGTGGCCGGGCTGCTGCTGACGACCGATGCGACCGTGTTCGAGGCGCCGAAGGATGCGGCGCCGGCCGCGGCTCCAGGTGGCCCGGGTGCGGGCGGGCCGGGGTTCGATTTCTGACGGTGTGACGCGTGTGCCGGTTCGCCGGCATGCGTGCAAGCAATACATAGTGATACAACGCGTGGCGACGAAAGTCGCCACGCGTTTTTGCATTGGATCGGCGAATCAGAGCAACGTGCCGGCCCGCCGGCGCGCTCGGGTAAGATGAAAGCCCGTCCCGTCGCGCTGCCCTTCACGCCATGTCGACCACCCTCTCCACCTTGCTGCCGCTCGCCGGCGTCCTCTTGCTGAGCGTCGCCAGCCCGGGCCCGAACTTCGTGATCGTCACGTCGACCGCGGTCGAGTCGCGCCGCGCCGGTGTGATGACGGGCCTTGGCCTGGCCGCCGCGTCCGGCACCTGGGCGGCGATCGCGATCGCCGGGCTCAGCCTGCTCGTCACGCATGTCGCATGGGTACACACGGCGCTGCGGCTCGCGGGCGCCGCCTACCTGATCTGGCTCGGCCTGAAAATGATCCTGACCGCGCGCAAGCCATTGACCGTCGCCGCACCGGCCGCCGCGTCCGACTGGCACGCCGCGAAAAATGGCTACGTCGTCAGCATGACGAATCCGAAATCGGTCGCGTTCTACGGGAGCATCTTCGCGCTGATGGTGCCGGCCCACGCACTGTTATGGCTCGATCTCGCGGTCGTCGCGCTGTCGGTGGCGATCTCGGCCGCGTGGTATTGCACGATGGCGCTGCTCGCGTCGCACCCGTCGGTGCGCGGGCTGCTGGTCCGTCGCAAGGCCGTGCTCGATACGACGGCCGGCCTGCTGCTGATGGGTGTCGGCGGGCGGATGCTCGCCGGACGTTGATCCACCGCGTTTCCGCTCACACAGGCGCACACGCTTCGTCCCACCCGCCGCCTCTCCGCCATGCCGACTGCACAATCCAGCATCTCTGGCAGTGCACGGTCCCGCACGGGTCGCGCAACCTTTACGACCTTTTTACTTGCGCCCGCGCATGCGTTCACTAGAATGTGTTCGCAACCCATCCCTCACCGAGTACGCACATGCGCATCCGAAGTCCTCGCCCTCCGAGTTGCTTTTCTGCCTGACAGGCAGGACGCCTGCGTCTCTTTTTTCCCGAGCCACCGTCCTGCCAGCAGGCGGACGGTGCGCGCCGTAGTCATTCCCGTGCACGCTTGAACACGACGTCGATGCGTTGATCGCGCATCGTGCGGGAAAGCGTGTTCGCGCGGAAATTCCCGTGCCACGACGCGCCATCGATCCGCCGCCCCGGCAACGATCGATCGGCATGCATCGCATCCCGCATGTCGACCCAGTTTCATTATTTTGCATACCTGATTTAACCCACGGAAGTTTCCGATACCGGAGCCCGGTCATGTTCGAGATCGACAAGCAGTACACCCGCGAATTCATCCACGCCGCGTGCGGCGGCAGCAAGCAGGCGTTCCTGCCGACGAAGAACGGCAAGGTCGTGGCCGCCTGCCTGCGCACGGACCTCAACCCGCACGCGCCCGACGTGATCCTCTGCGACGGCAGCGCGTCCGCGCGAGCGGCCGGCAGGACGCTCGCCGCGCAACGCGATGCGATTCCGGTGTTCATCCGCATGGCAACGGACGCGTACCGCTTCGTCGGCCAGTACGTCGTCAGCGAATCGCTCACCGCACCGCTCGACTGCGCACCTTACGCGCGCAACAGCAGCTTCACGTCCGGGCAGATCTCGCGCGTGCTCAAGCTCAAGCGCTGCTGATACGCATGCGGGGCGCATCGCGCCCCGCTCCGGCCATCTTTCATACAGGAGCAATCATGCTTGGCCTGACGTTCTGGAAACACGTGATCGGTGCGCGGACCGATGCAATCCGCGATGACAGGGCGGCTGCACACGACCGGCACCGGCGGGTGTCGAGAACGCTCGTGCTGACCAGCGCCGCGGTGGCGTTCGCGGCGATCGCGTTCGGCGCGCCGGTGGTCGGCATTTCGGTGTTTCTGCTGACGACGCTGCCGTTCGTGCTGTCGGGCACCTGAAGCGGTGCGTATCGGGCCCGGTTCCATTGGCAATCGATACACAATTTTAATACCGGGCCCCCGCGTATCTGACACCGTCTTTACGCGGTTTTGTCTAGGATTTCCCTGTCATCCCGACACGGAGAGATCCGCATGCAAACGCAGCAGGCCGCCGCTGGCGGCCAACCCGACCTTCCCTACCGACGCGGCGGTGCACCGTTCGCGGCCCGGCTGGCCGACGCCTGCCCGCCTGACAACGTCCTGCTCGACGTACCGGTCGAAAGCGCGATCCAGTTGTTCGACCTCGTCGCGCGATATATCGAGCGCAGCAGCGGCGTATCCGCGGAGCGCATCAGGACCGAACTGATCAAGCGCGAACAGCTCGGCTCGACCGGCCTCGGTCAGGGCGTCGCCATTCCGCATGCGCGTGTCGAAGGGCTTCGCTCGGCCATCGCGCTATTCGTTCGCGCGCAGTATCCGTTCACCTTCAACGCACCGGACCGCAAGCCCGTGCGCGAATTCATCGTGCTCGTTCTCCCGAAAGAAGACGATCGCACGCATCTCGAACTGCTCGCCGACGCGGCGCGGTGTTTCAGCGACCGCGCGTTCCGGCAGGCATCGCGCGACGCGTTGACGCCAAACGAGATTCACCACCTGATGCGACGCACGCATTGATGCCGCGCCGTGCGGCGACAGGTACGCCCTTCATCCATTCGGATTCCCATGTTCCCAGATCCTGAAAGTCCTACTCTTACGTCGCGTCACGTGGCCGGCCTGGCCCGCTCGCTGCCGTTCATGCAGGCCCTGCACGGGCAGACCGTCGTCATCGTCGAGGGCGGCGCCGCGAGCGATGCGCGCGCCCGTCAGGCGTTCGCGCAGGATGTCGCGCTACTCGCACTCACCGGCGTTCGTCCGATCGTCGTCCAGCGTGTGCCGGCTGAGTCCGGTACGCCATCGATCCACGCCGTTCACGCGGCGATGGCGGGCGTCAATCATGAACTGGTGCGCCTGATCGGCAGTCATGGCGCCAAGGCGATCGGCATCGACGGTCATGATGGCGGCCTGCTGGTTGCGAGTGCGGACTCCGGCCGCACCGGCAGGAGCGCGGTCGGCCGGTTCGACGGCGCCACGCTGAACGCCTTTCTGGCAAACGGACTCGTGCCTGTCGTGATGCCGGTCGCACCGGACGACGCGGGCCATGATTGCCTGCTGAACCCGGAACGGCTCGGCAGCCTCTTCGCGCAGCGCACGGGCGCCGTCACGCTGGTGATGATGGTCGAAAGCACATTGCTGCGCGAACTCGGCGAGC
Organism: Burkholderia sp. Tr-862; assembly: GCF_011753085.1. Classification (NCBI taxonomy): domain Bacteria; kingdom Pseudomonadati; phylum Pseudomonadota; class Betaproteobacteria; order Burkholderiales; family Burkholderiaceae; genus Burkholderia; species Burkholderia sp. Tr-862. The sequence goes on along the minus strand of NZ_VWWG01000057.1, from coordinate 1,916 downwards.
TCGCCGGGCTCTACGGCATCACCGAACTCGAGCAATGGCTGGCCGAGCACCCGGCAGCCGCCGCAGCGCCCTGCGTGCGGGAAGCGCTCGATGCGCTCGCGCACGGCGTGCAGAACGTCCATCTCGCCGATGTCGGGCAACCCGAATCGCTGATCGACGAACTGCTGACGGAAGAAGGATCGGGGGTGGTGTTCTGCCGTCGCGGCAACACCGACCTGCTGTCGGAAACCCGCCGCTACTTCGCGGATTCGGCGAGCGTGCTGCGTGAAGGCTTCAACGTCGAGCAGAAGCAGATCGTGCGGTTCTGACTTGCGTAGCAACGGAACGCTTGCGGCGACCGCGAGGGCCGCCGCAAGCGAACGACGTCAGCGCCGCGTCGCGAGACGCCGCACGACGCTCACCAGCGCATCGACTTCATCGCACGTGTTGTAGAACGCCAGCGACGGCCGCACCGTCGCCTCGAGCCCGAAGCGCCGCAGGATCGGTTGCGCGCAGTGATGCCCCGAGCGCACCGCGATGCCCTCTTCGTTCAGCGCCTGACCGACTTCTTCCGTCTCATAGCCCTTCAGCACGAACGACAGCACGCTGGCCTTGTCGCGCGCGGTGCCGACGAGCCGCACGCCCGGCACCGGCTCGAGCACGCTCGTCGCATAGGCGAGCAGATCGTGCTCGTAGCGCGCGATGTTTTCGATGCCGACGCGGCTCACGTAGTCGAGCGCCGCACCCAGCCCCACCGCATCCGCGATGTTGCCGGTGCCGGCCTCGAAGCGGTTCGGCGGCGGCTGGAACACCGTGCGCTCGAACGTCACGTCCGCGATCATGTTGCCGCCGCCCTGCCAGGGCGGCATGTCGTCGAGGATCGCGCGCTTGCCGTACACGACGCCGATCCCGGTCGGCCCGTAGATCTTGTGCCCCGAGAACACGAAGAAATCCGCGTCGAGCGCCTGCACGTCGACGCGCATGTGCGAGATCGACTGCGCGCCGTCGACGAGCGCCTTCGCGCCCGCGCGATGCGCCAGCTCGACGATCTCCTTCACCGGCACGACCGTGCCGAGCGCGTTCGACACCTGCGTGACGGACACGATCTTCGTGCGGTCATTGAGCAGCGTGCGGTACTCGTCGAGCAGCACCTGCCCCGAATCGTCGACCGGAATCACGCGCAGCTTCGCGCCCTTGAGCGCCGCGAGCTGCTGCCACGGCACGATGTTCGCGTGATGCTCGAGATGCGACACGACGATCTCGTCGCCTTCGCCGACGTTCTGCACGCCCCACGTCTTCGCGATCAGGTTGATCGCCTCGGTCGTGCCGCGCACGAACACGATCTCGTCCGGCGAGGATGCGCCGATGAAGCGCCGCACGGTGTCCCGCGCATGCTCGTAGGCATCCGTCGCGCGGCCCGCCAGCGCATGCGCGGCGCGGTGGATGTTCGAATTCTCGTGCGCATAGAAATACGCGAGGCGGTCGATCACGGCCTGCGGCTTGTGCGTCGTCGCCGCGTTGTCGAACCAGACGAGCTGCTTGCCGTTCACGCGTTCCTGCAGGATCGGGAAGTCGCGGCGGATCGCGTTCACGTCGAACGGCGGGTGCGCGCCGCGGTGCGGGTTGCCCTGCGGTTCGGCGGCGTGCGTATCGTCGATGAAGTAACGCGACACGTCCGTGCCCGACGCTCCCGATGCACGCGCGGCCGGCACGTCGCGCTGCACGGCGAGCAGGTCGCGCAGCGCGTCGTCGCCCGGCAGCCCGAACGCTTCCGGCGACGCAAGGCCGTTCGACGGCACGACGATGTCGTGCGGTGTCGCGTGCCATCCCTGCAGCGAGCCGTCGGTGAAGTAATACGGCGACGCAGCCGGCGCCGCCTTCGCCGCGCCCTCCGACACCGCGGCATTCGCCTGCGGCACGCCAAGCGCCGCGCCGCC
>NZ_VWWG01000056.1:0-40798 GCF_011753085.1 Burkholderia sp. Tr-862 | reverse complement strand
GTCGGCGACGCGCCGTACCAGGTCGCCGTGCGCGGCGCGCCGGGCCGCCTGCCGCAGGTCAGCGCGCGTTCCGACCTGACGGGCGTCGCGCTGAACTTCCCCGCGCCGTTCGCGAAACCGGCCGGCACGCCGATGCCGTTCCGCTTCACGCTGCAGCCGGCCGCCGAGGTGGACGGCAAGCGCCTCGAACATGCCGACCTGACGCTCGGCCCGGTGTCCGCGACCTACCTGCTCGACGCGACGCGCAGCCAGCCGCTGCGCGCGGTGCGCGGCGCGATGGGCATCCACCGGATGCCCGACCTGCCGCAGGATGGCGTGAGCGCCGCCGTCGACGTCGACGAACTGGACGCCGACGCATGGCTCGCACTGGCCCGCACGCTGCAGCACGACACGCCGCGCGCACCCGAGCAGGCCGCGCCGCGCATCGACGTCGCGAGCTTCACGCCGAAGCGCTTCGCGCTTCACTTCGGCACGCTGAAGCTGCTCAAGCGCAACTGGGAAAACGTGATCATCGGCGCGTCGCACGTCGACGAGCTGTGGCAGGCGAACATCGCGTCGAACCAGGTCTCGGGCTACCTGTCGTGGGCGCAGGCCGGCGGCCACAACGGCGCGGGCGTGCTGAACGCGCGGCTCGCGAAGCTCGTGATTCCGCAAAGCGCGCAGCACGACCTCGTCGGCCGCGCGATGAACCTGCCGACGCCGACCGACCGGCCAATGCCGTCGGTCGACCTGATCGTCGACCAGGTCGTCGCGCGCGATCACGACATCGGCCGGCTCGTCGTCAATGCGCGCAACATCGACGAGGACGGCGCGCCGGTGTGGCAGCTCGACAAGCTCGAGCTGGCGAACTCGGCCGCGAAGCTGACGGCGACCGGCAACTGGCGCACCTCGCGCCGCGCGCTCGCCCGCGGCGTCGACGAAAACGATGCGCCGCGCCGCAGCGTGTTCGACTTCAAGCTCGACATCGGCAACGCGGGCGCGCTGCTCGATCTCGTCGGCCTGCCGCGCACGGTCGCGAACGGCCACGGCACGGTGACCGGCAAGGTCGGCTGGCGCGGCGGCCCCACCGCGGTCGATCTGCCGTCGCTCGGCGGCCAGGTCGCGGTCGATCTCGAGCACGGCCAGATCCTGAAGGTCGATCCGGGTGCCGCGAAACTGCTCGGCGTGCTGAGCCTGCAGAGTCTCGCGCGCTTCCTGACGCTGAATTTCCGCGACGTGGTCGGCAAGGGGCTGCCGTTCGACAAGATCACGGGCACCAGCCGGATCTCGAACGGGATCGCGCGCACCGACGACTTCTCGATGACGACGGCGCCGGCGAACGTGACGGTGCGCGGCGCGGTCGACCTCGGCGCCGAGACGCAAGACCTGCACGCGCACGTCGCGCCGAAGATCGGCGCCGGCACGGCGGCGATCGCGGCCGCGATCATCAATCCGCTGCTCGGCGTCGGCGTGCTGGCCGCGAACTACGCGCTGTCGGAGACGCTGTCGCACGCGTTCGCGCTCGACTACGCGATCACGGGCTCGTGGGCGCATCCGCACATCGAGCGGGTGCGGGGCGATCAGGGTAAGATGAATCACGGTCCGGCCGATGCGGCGAGCCATTGACGCGCGCAGGGTGCCGGGCCGCACCCTATTTATGACGCAACCGATCCTGCGATGACCGATCACACCCGTTCCGCCACGCCCTTTCGGGTCGCCGCGCTGCAGATGGTGAGCACGCCGGACGTCGCGCGCAATCTCGCCGAAGCCGGCCGCCTGATCGCGGAAGCGGCCGGCGACGGCGCCCAGCTCGTGCTGCTGCCCGAGTATTTCTGCTTCATGGGCCACCGCGACACCGACAAGCTCGCGCTCGCCGAACCCTACCGCGACGGTCCGATCCAGCAGTTTCTCGCGCAGGCCGCGCACCGCCACGGCATCTGGGTGATCGGCGGCACGCTGCCGCTGAAGGCGCCGGAACCCGATCGCGTGCTGAACACGACGCTCGTGTTCGATCCGAGCGGCCAGGAGGCGGCCCGCTACGACAAGATCCACCTGTTCAACTTCGAGAAAGGCGACGAATCGTTCGACGAGGCGCGCACGATCCGCGCGGGCGAGACGGTCGTCACGTTCGACGCGCCGTTCGGGCGGGTCGGCCTGTCGGTCTGTTACGATCTGCGCTTTCCGGAGCTGTATCGCAGGATGGGCGACTGCGCGCTGATCGTCGTGCCGTCGGCGTTTACCTATACGACGGGTCGCGCGCACTGGGAAATGCTGCTGCGCGCGCGGGCCGTCGAGAACCAGTGCTACGTGCTCGCGGCCGCCCAGGGCGGCAAGCACGAGAACGGCCGGCGCACCTGGGGCCACAGCATGCTGATCGACCCGTGGGGCGAGATCGTCGCGGTCCGCGACGAAGGCGCGAGCGTCGTGACCGGCGCGCTCGATCCGCAGCGTATCGCCGACGTGCGCCAGAGCCTGCCCGCGTGGCGGCATCGCGTGCTGGCCTGACCCGCTGAACCGCCCCGGCGCTTGAAACGCCGCCCGGCCAACCCATCTGCCCAGAACGCACCCGACAACTTTTTGAGAACCCTCGATACCCGCATGAACATCATCGAACCCGGCATCCGCAATCTTGCGCTGGCGAAGGACATCCTCCTCACGCCGTACGGCCTCGACGAGAGCCTGCTCACGCGCACGATCGCCGACATCTTCACGCATCGCGTCGACTACGCGGACCTGTACTTCCAGGCGACCCGCAGCGAAGCGTGGAGCCTCGAGGAAGGCATCGTGAAGTCGGGCAGCTTCAGCATCGACCAGGGCGTCGGCGTGCGCGCGGTCGCGGGCGACCGCACCGCGTTCGCTTACTCGGACGACCTGTCGCCGGAAGCCATCGCGCAGGCGGCCGCGGCCACCAAGGCGATCGCGGCGGCCGGCGGCGGCCGCCAGAAGATCAAGGCCGCGACGTCGCTGACGGGCATCTCGGGCCGCGACCTGTACCTGCCGTCCGATCCGCTCGCATCGCTCGACGCGACCGCCAAGGTCAAGCTGCTCGAGCGCATCGAGCAGATGGCGCGCGGGCGCGACCCGCGCGTCACGCAGGTGATGGCGGGCCTCGCCGGCGAATACGATGTCGTGCTGGTCGCGCGCAGCGACGGCGCGCTCGCGGCCGACATCCGCCCGCTCGTGCGCGTGTCGGTCACGGTGATCGCCGAGCAGAACGGCCGCCGCGAGATCGGCTCCGGCGGCGGCGGCGGCCGCTTCGACTACGCCTACTTCACCGACGACGTGCTGTCGCGCTACGTCGACGACGCCGTGCACGCAGCGCTCGTGAACCTCGATGCACGCCCCGCGCCGGCCGGCGCGATGACGGTCGTGCTCGGGCCGGGCTGGCCGGGCGTGCTGCTGCACGAGGCGATCGGCCACGGTCTCGAGGGCGACTTCAACCGCAAGGGTTCGTCGGCGTTCGCCGGCCGCATCGGCGAGCAGGTCGCCGCGAAGGGCGTGACGGTGGTCGACGACGGCACGCTGCCGAACCGCCGCGGCTCGCTGAACATCGACGACGAAGGCAATCCGACGCAGTGCACGACGCTGATCGAGGACGGCATCCTGAAGGGCTACATCCAGGACACGCTGAACGCGCGCCTGATGAAGATGCCCGTCACCGGCAACGCGCGGCGCGAATCGTACGCGGCGCTGCCGATGCCGCGCATGACCAACACGTACATGCTCAACGGCGACAAGGATCCGCAGGAAATCATCGCGTCGGTGAAGAACGGCCTGTACGCGGTGAACTTCGGCGGCGGCCAGGTCGACATCACGAACGGCAAGTTCGTGTTCTCGGCGTCCGAGGCGTACATGATCGAAAACGGCAAGGTCACTTACCCGGTGAAGGGCGCGACGCTGATCGGCAGCGGCCCGGAGTCGCTGAAGTACGTGAGCATGATCGGCAACGACATGTCGCTCGACTCGGGCGTCGGCGTGTGCGGCAAGGAAGGCCAGAGCGTGCCGGTCGGCGTCGGCCAGCCGACCCTGCGGATCGACAAGATGACGGTCGGCGGTACGGCATAACCGCATCACGACGCAGACAATCCGCGCATTTTGAATAAAACGCGCGGATTGTCCGCATTTTTTGACATCCCCGGTTGCCAGCCGCACGGCGACGGGGTATAAATTCCGAATCAACTTTTTTGACGAACCGAATCTCCGTCATGTCCGCCAAGTTTTATTTTTACTTTTTTTGGCATCTCAGACCGCTGGCGGATCGAGAGGGTTGATGGCGCGTAAAGCGCAACCGAAATTCCCGAAAAACCGCCGGCGAACCCGGCGGTTTTTTTTCGCCCTTCGCCAGCCGGTCGCCGCCGCAGCGGTCCCGCGGCCCCGACAGAAACCACTGAATTGCCCGAATCGATGAATTTGCCGCACGCGTAGTACATGGTCGGCGCCCTCAACAGCTTTGCATGGGGCCGGAGTCAGTGCTGAAGCACGAACGCCGGTCGACACAGGAGAAAACAGCATGCCCCCGCACAACACCGACGACGTCCGCATTCGCGAACTCAAGGAACTGACGCCGCCCGCCCACCTGATCCGCGAATTCGCGTGCTCCGAGGCCGCGTCCGAGCTGATCTACAACTCGCGCGAGTCGATGCACCGCATCCTGCACGGGATGGACGACCGGCTGATCGTCGTGATCGGGCCGTGCTCGATCCACGATACGAAGGCGGCGATCGAGTACGCGGGGCGGCTCGTGAAGGAGCGCGAACGCTTCAGGGGCGAACTGGAAATCGTGATGCGGGTGTACTTCGAGAAGCCGCGCACGACGGTCGGCTGGAAGGGGCTCATCAATGATCCGCACCTGGACAACAGCTTCAAGATCAACGAAGGGCTGCGCACCGCGCGTGAACTGCTGCTGCAGATCAACGAGATGGGGCTGCCGGCCGCGACCGAATACCTCGACATGATCAGCCCGCAGTACATCGCCGACCTGATCTCGTGGGGCGCGATCGGCGCGCGCACGACCGAGTCGCAGGTGCACCGCGAGCTGGCATCGGGGCTGTCGTGCCCGGTCGGCTTCAAGAACGGCACCGACGGCAACGTGAAGATCGCGGTCGACGCGATCAAGGCCGCGTCGCAGCCGCACCATTTCCTGTCGGTGACCAAGGGCGGCCACTCGGCGATCGTGTCGACGGCCGGCAACGAGGACTGCCACGTGATCCTGCGCGGCGGCAAGACGCCGAACTATGACGCGGACAGCGTGAACGCCGCGTGCACGGACATCGGCAAGGCCGGCCTCGCCGCGCGCCTGATGATCGACGCGAGCCACGCGAACAGCTCGAAGAAGCACGAGAACCAGATTCCCGTGTGCGCGGACATCGGCCGCCAGATCGCGGCCGGCGACGAGCGCATCGTCGGCGTGATGATCGAGTCGCACCTCGTCGAGGGGCGTCAGGACCTGAAGGAAGGCTGCCCGCTGACCTACGGCCAGAGCATCACCGACGCGTGCATCGCGTGGGACGACAGCGTGAAGGTGCTCGAAGGCCTCGCGGAATCAGTGAAGGCACGCCGCGTCGCGCGCGGCAGCGGGAACTGAGCGCCTGCAGGGCCCGGTGCGGACCGCCCGCGGCCTGCAGCCTGCGCCCCCCATGAAAAAACCCGGCTCGCGCCGGGTTTTTTCATTGTCTTGGCCGGAACCGGCCGTCAGATTCCTCACTCGAGCGCACCCGAGCCGAAGATCTCGGTGTTCACACGCTCCGGCGCGACACCCAGGGCGACGAGCGCATCGCGTTGCGCCTTCATGAACGCGATCGGGCCGCAGATGTAGTAGTCGGCATCCGGCGCGAGCGCATGCTGCTTCACGCGTTCCGGCGTCAGGCGTCCTTCGAGGTCGTGATCGACACCGGCACGGTCGTTCGGGCCGACCAGCTCGTACAGCACCGTGCGCTTCACGTTCGCGTGCTCGCGCGCCGCGTCGTTCAGCCAGTCGCGGAACGCGTGCATCGCGCCCGAACGGCATGCGTGGACGAACCGCACTTCGCGCTTGCTGCCTTCGGCGATCAGCGTCGACGCCATCGACATCATCGGCGTGATGCCGACACCGCCCGAGATCAGCACGACCGGCGTATCGGCACCGCGCTTCAGCGAGAAGTCGCCCATCGGCGCGGTCACTTCGACGATCGCGCCCTCTTCCACGGCGTCGTGCATCAGCGTCGATACCTTGCCGGCCGGGATCGCTTCCGGCCTGCCGGCCTCGCGCTTCACCGAAATGCGCAGCCACTTGCCGTGCGGCGCGTCGGACAGGCTGTACTGGCGCGGCTGGTCGACCCCCAGGTCGCCGACGAAGCGCTTCACCGAGATGTACTGGCCCGGCTCGAACTTCGGCGCGTCGCCGCCGTCGGCAGGGGTCAGGTAGAACGACGTGATCTCGTCGCTTTCCCGCACCTTGCGGGCGACCTTGAACGGGCGGAAGCCGCTCCATGCGGCGTTCGCGTACAGGTCGGCCTCGGCGCCGATCATGATCTGCGCAAGCTGGCCGTAGGCGACGCGCCAGGCTTCGAGCGTTCCCGTGTCGACCGCGTCGCCAAGCACTTCGACGATCGACGCGAGCAGGTGCTCGCCGACGATCGGGTAATGCTCCGGACGGATATTGAGGCTCGCGTGCTTGTGCGAGATGCGCGACACCGCGCCGCCCAGCGCACCGAGGTTGTCGATGTTCGCAGCATACGCGTAGACCGCCTTCGCGAGCGTTTCCGGCTGGCTGCCGGTCTTCTGGTGCGTCTGGTTGAACAGGTTCTTCAGTTCCGGATGACGCGCGAACATGCGCTGATAGAAATGCTTCGTGATCGTCGCGCCGTGCTCGGCCAGGACGGGGGCGGTGGCCTTCACACGGGCCATCTGGTCAGCGGTGATGTGGGTCATGTTCGTTCTCGGTTAAACATGCTCACACAATACATCTTTAAAAAACCGACGGACCTCGGGCAAATTGTCGCAGTGCGGAAAACGATGCCGCGCGTCAGCGCACGCGCCCGCGCTCCCACAGCACGTCCGAGCCGCCGTCCGCACGGTTCAGCACGCGCGCCAGCACGAACAGCAGATCCGACAGCCGGTTCACGTAACGCCGCGGCGCATCATTGAGCGTGTCGGTGCGCCCGAGCGCGACGATCGAGCGCTCGGCACGGCGGCACACCGTCCGGCACACGTGCGCAAGCGACGCCGCGCGCGAGCCGGCCGGCAGGATGAATTCCTTCAGCGGCGGCAGCGTCGCGTTGTAGTCGGCCAGCCACCGGTCGAGGCGCGCGAGATGCGTGTCGTCGAGCACTCCATGGCCGGGGATGCACAGCTCGCCGCCCAGATCGAACAGGTCGTGCTGGATCGTGACGAGCGCGGTGCGGACGTCGTCCGGAAGCGGCTCGGCCAACAACACGCCGAGGGTCGAGTTCAGTTCGTCGACGTCGCCGATCGCGGCGATCCGCGTGTCGTCCTTGCCGATGCGGCGGCCGTCGCCGAGGCCGGTGGTGCCGTCGTCACCCGTGCGCGTGGCGATCTTGCTCAAGCGGTGGCCCATGCGAATGTCCTCTCGTGCGCGGCCGCGACGCGGCCAGGTTGCGTTGGTACGCGATTATCGCAGCCCGCGGCGGGGGCCGCAGCGGACGTTGCAGCGTAGAATGAACTGAAAGTTTGACAAGCAGCCGTCAGGAGACACAAGTGAATCACCCCGACACGCCGGCCGCCACGCGCCGCCCCTTCCCGCCCGCGATGCTCGATGCGCTGCGCGCCGCCTTCGGCGAGCGCGTGTCGACCGCCGAGGCCGTCCGCGCCCATCACGGCCGCGACGAATCGCCGTTCGATCCGCAACTGCCCGACGTCGTCGTGTTCGCCCGCAGTGCGGATGAAGTCCGCGAAGTCGTGTCGCTGTGCGCGCTCTACAGCGTACCGCTGATTCCGTACGGCGCCGGCTCGTCGCTCGAGGGCCACCTGCTCGCCGTGCGCGGCGGCGTATCGCTCGACCTGTCGGAAATGAACCGCGTGCTGTCGATCAACGCGGAAGACCTGACGGTCACAGTCGAACCGGGCATCACGCGCAAGGCGCTCAACGAAGCGCTGCGCGACACCGGCCTGTTCTTCCCGATCGATCCGGGCGCCGACGCCAGCATCGGCGGGATGACCGCGACCCGTGCGTCCGGCACCAACGCCGTGCGCTACGGGACGATGCGCGAGAACGTGCTCGGCCTGAGCGCCGTGCTCGCCGACGGCCGCGTCGTGAAGACGGGCTCGCGCGCGCGCAAGTCGTCGGCCGGCTATGACCTCACGCGCCTGTTCGTCGGCTCCGAAGGCACGCTCGGCGTGATCACCGAGATCACGCTGCGCCTGCATCCGCTGCCCGAAGCCGTGTCGGCCGCGATCTGCACGTTCCCGTCGATGGGCGACGCGGTGCGCACCGTGATCGAGACGATCCAGATCGGCGTGCCGATCGCGCGCGTCGAATTCGTCGATTCGCTCGCGGTGCGCTCGATCAACCGCCACTCGAACCTGACGCTCGCCGAGGCGCCGACGCTGTTCTTCGAATTCCACGGCACCGAAGCCGGCGTGAAGGAACAAGCCGAGCTCGTGCAGGCGCTCGCGGGCCAGAACAACGGCCAGGGCTTCGAATGGGCGACCCGCCCCGAGGACCGCACGCGGCTCTGGGCCGCGCGCCACAACGCGTACTTCGCGATGCTGCAGTTGAAACCCGGCTGCCGCGCGGTGACCACCGACGTGTGCGTGCCAATCTCGCAGCTCGCCGCCTGCGTCGAGGAGACGGAAGTCGACCTGCGCGCGTCGTCGCTGCCCTGCCCGATCGTCGGCCACGTCGGCGACGGCAATTTCCACGTCGCGATCCTGATCGATCCCGACAAGCCCGAGGAAATCGACGAAGCCGAACGCATCAACGACCGGATCGTCGAACGCGCGCTGCGCCTCGGCGGCACCTGCACCGGCGAACACGGCGTCGGGCTGCACAAGATGCGCTTCCTACCGAAGGAGCACGGCGACAACGCGATCGACGCGATGCGCGCGATCAAGCTCGCGCTCGATCCGCGCAACTTGATGAATCCCGGCAAGATCTTCACGTGCTGACACGGCGGCGCGCCGCAGCGCCGCCGCAGGAGACCCAATGAACGCTTCCGTCGAACTGTCGAGCGCGACCCGCGCGCAGCGCCAGCGCGAAGTCGTGCAGGCGCTGATGGCCGTGCTGCCGACGCATTGCCTGCTGTTCCGCGACGAAGACACCGCGCCGTACGAATGCGACGGCCTGTCCGCGTACCGGCGGCTGCCCCTCGCAGTCGCGCTGCCCGAAACCGAATCGCAGGTGCAGCGGATCGTGCAGATCTGCCGCCGCATGGAAGTGCCGATCGTGCCGCGCGGCGCGGGCACGAGCCTGTCGGGCGGCGCGCTGCCGATCGGCAACGGCGTCGTGCTGTCGCTCGCGCGCTTCACGCGCATCGTCGAGGTCGACCCGTACGCGCGCACGGCCACCGTGCAGCCCGGCGTGCGCAACCTCGCGATTTCGGAAGCCGCCGCGCCTTACGGGCTGTACTACGCACCCGATCCTTCGTCGCAGATCGCCTGCACGATCGGCGGCAACGTCGCGGAAAATTCCGGCGGCGTCCACTGCCTGAAATACGGGCTGACCGTGCACAACGTCATGCGCGTGCGCGCGGTCACGATCGACGGCGAGATCGTCGAATTCGGCTCGCTGGGCCTCGACACGCCGGGCCTCGACCTGCTCGCGGTGATGATCGGCAGCGAAGGGATGTTCGCGATCGTCACCGAGGTCACGTTGAAACTGATCCCGAAACCGCAGACCGCGCAGCTCGTGATGGCGAGCTTCGACGATGTCGTGAAGGGCGGCGAGGCGGTCGCCGCGATCATCGCGTCGGGCATCATCCCGGCCGGGCTCGAGATGATGGACAAGCCGGCCACCCAGGCCGTCGAGGCGTTCACGCACGCGGGCTACGACCTCGACGCGAAGGCGATCCTGCTGTGCGAATCGGACGGCACACCGGAGGAAGTCGCGGAGGAAGTCGTGCGCATGACGGCCGTGCTGCGTGAGCATGGCGCGACGCGCATCCAGGTCTCGCGCAACGAAAGCGAGCGGTTGCGCTACTGGTCGGGCCGCAAGAACGCGTTTCCGGCCGCCGGGCGCATTTCCCCCGATTATTACTGCATGGACGGCACCGTGCCGCGCCGCGCGATCGGTCCGCTGCTCGCGCGCATCGAGCAGCTCGAGACACGCTACGGGCTGCGCTGCATCAACGTGTTCCATGCCGGCGACGGCAACATGCATCCGCTGATCCTCTACAACGCGAACGATCCAGACGAGCTGCACCGTGCCGAGCAGTTCGGCGCGGAAATCCTCGAATGCTGCGTGGAATTCGGCGGCAGCGTGACGGGCGAGCACGGCGTGGGTATCGAAAAGCTCAATTCGATGTGCGTACAGTTCTCCCCGCAGGAGCGCGACGCGTTCTTCGCGGTCAAGCGCGCGTTCGATCCGGCCGGGCTGCTGAACCCCGACAAGGGCATTCCGACCCGTGCGCGCTGCGCGGAATACGGTCGCCAGCACGTGCGCGGGGGGTTGCTGCCGCACCCCGACCTGCCGCGCTTCTGAGCACCGCGCGGCGGCGCGCCCCGTGCCGACGCGCCGGCCGCGACGTACCGCCCTGCCCGCGCCGGCCATACTCGCGGCGGCGCCTGCATGCCGTCGTGATACGGGGCTTAGGGATAGTCACGATGTGGATTCGCGCCACCCCGGTACAATCGACCGGACAACAAGACGAGATAGCAACGGACATGGAAGAGGACGACATCGTCGCCGGATGGGCCGAGCGCATCCGCGCCGCCAGTGCCGACGGCCGGCCGCTGCGGATTCGCGGCGGCGGCACCAAGGACTGGTACGGCCAGGCGCTGGACGGCGAAATACTCGACACGCGCGCGTTGCAGGGCATCGTGTCGTACGACCCGGCCGAACTCGTCGTCACGGTCCGCGCGGGCACGCCGCTCGCGCAGCTTGAAACCGCCCTCACCGAGTGCGGCCAGATGCTGCCGTTCGAGCCGCCGCACTTCGGCCGCACGGCTACCGTCGGCGGCTGTATCGCGGCCGGCCTCGCGGGCCCGCGCCGCGCGACCTGCGGCGCGCCGCGCGATTTCGTGCTCGGCGTCACGCTGATGAACGGGCGCGGTGAGCTGCTGCGCTTCGGCGGCCAGGTCGTGAAGAACGTCGCCGGCTACGACGTGTCGCGGCTGATGGCCGGCTCGCTCGGCACGCTCGGGCTGATGCTCGAGCTGTCGATCAAGGTGCTGCCGGTGCCGGTCGCCGAAGTCACGCTGAAGTTCGAGATGACCGCGACCGACGCGGTGCGCAAGCTCAACGAATGGGGCGGCCATCCGCTGCCCGTCAGCGCGAGCGCGTGGCGCAACGGCACGCTGGTGCTGCGGCTGTCGGGCGCCGAGGCCGCCGTGAAATCGGCGAAGACGCTGCTCGGCGGCGAAGTCGTCGACGCGGTCGAGGCCGAGCGCTTCTGGGCCGGCCTGCGCGAGCATGCCGATCCGTTCTTCAACGGCATCCCGCCCGGCTATGCGCTATGGCGCCTCGCGCTGCCGTCGATCACCGAACCGATGCACCTGCCCGGCACCCAGCTGATGGAATGGGGCGGCGCGCAGCGCTGGTGGATCACCGACGCCGATGCGCAAACGGTGCGCATGAGCGCGAAGCAGGCCGGCGGCCATGCGACGCTGTTCCGCGCGGGCGACACCTACGACCGCAGCGCGGGCGTGTTCACGCCGCTGCCCGCGCCGCTGATGAAGATTCACCGCGGGCTGAAGGCTGCGTTCGATCCCGCACGCATCTTCAACCGCGGCCGGCTCTACCCCGATCTTTAGGGTGCTTACATATGGAACGCACATGCGAATGCCCTGAATCGCCGGTCCCCCAAAGGGACGAGCGACGCCGCCATCCGGGCGATCTCGGGCATTCCCGTGACATGAATTGTTTAATTCGTGGCAACGCATGCGCGTTGCCTGTGTAAACAGACCCTGATCTCGATGCAAACCAACCTCGCCGATTTCATCCGCAATACGCCCGACGGCGACGAGGCCGACGCGATCCTGCGCAAGTGCGTGCATTGCGGCTTCTGCACCGCGACGTGCCCGACCTACCAGTTGCTCGGCGACGAACTCGACGGCCCGCGCGGGCGCATCTACCTGATCAAGCAGATGGTCGAAGGCGCGCCCGTCACGCGCAGCACGCAGCAGCACCTCGATCGCTGCCTCACCTGCCGCAGTTGCGAGACGACCTGCCCGTCGGGTGTCCAGTACGGCCGGCTCGTCGAGATCGGCCGCAAGCACGTCGAGGCGCAGGTGCAGCGCCCGGTGCAGCAGCGGCTCCTTCGCCGCGTGCTCGCGAGCCTCGTGCCGAACGCGGCGCTGTTCTCGCCGGTCATGCGGCTCGGCCAGCACGTGCGACCGCTCTTGCCGAAACGGCTGCGCGACAAGGTACCGCCGCGCCAGCGGCTGCTCGAATGGCCGCAGCGCACGCATCCGCGCAAGATGCTGATGCTCGGCGGCTGCGTGCAGCCGTCGATGCTCCCGAACATCAATATCGCGACCGCGCGTGTGCTCGACGCACTCGGCGTCGAGACGATCGTCGCGCCCGACGCGGGCTGCTGCGGCGCGATCCGCCTGCACCTGAACTATCACGACGAAGCGCTCGACGACGCACGCCGCAACATCGACGCGTGGTGGCCATATATCGAGCAAGGTGCCGAAGCGATCGTCATGAACGCATCGGGCTGCGGCGCGACGGTGCTCGAATATGCGCACCTGCTGCGTGACGATCCGGCCTATGCGGAAAAGGCGCAGCGCATCGTCGCGCTGACGCGCGACATCTCCGACGTGCTGCTCGCGTTCGAGGCCGAGATCGCGACGCTCGCGCGGCGCCGCGCGATCCATACCGTCGCGTACCACCCGCCGTGCACGCTGCAGCACGGCCAGCAATCGCGCGGCAAAGTCGAGCGCCTGCTCGAGACGCTCGGCATCGAGGTGCGGCTGCCGGCCGACAGCCACCTGTGCTGCGGGTCGGCCGGCACCTATTCGCTGACGCAGCCGTCGCTGTCGTACCGGCTGCGCAAGCAGAAGCTGCTGAAGCTGCAGGCACTCGAGCCGCAGATGATCGTGTCCGGCAACGTCGGCTGCATCGCGCACCTGCAGAGCGGCACGCAGATTCCGGTCGCGCACTGGATCCAGCTCGTCGAGCATCTGCTGTACGGCTAGCGCGGCGCCGGCCCGGCCGGTCGCGCACGGCATCCCGTCCGTATAATGGGCGAATCGATGCGACGCGTGCCGTGCCGCATCCGCCGCCGTATCCGCCGTGGTATCCGCTTTTCGTGCCTGCTTCCGTGCCCGTCATGTCCGATTTCGCCGCCCGTCTCGACTCCGTTCACCGCCGCATCGCCGACGCCGCCCGCGCGGCCGGCCGCGATCCCGCCACCGTCTCGCTGCTCGCCGTGTCGAAGACGTTTCCCGCCGACGACGTGCGCGCCGCGCATGCGGCCGGACAACGCGCGTTCGGCGAAAACTACGTGCAGGAATCGATCGACAAGATCGACGCGCTCGCGGATCTCCGCACCGGGCTCGAATGGCATTTCATCGGGCCGCTGCAATCGAACAAGACGCGCCCGGTGGCCGAACGGTTCGACTGGGTCCACTCGGTCGACCGGCTGAAGATCGCGCAGCGCCTCGCCGAACAACGCCCCGCGCACCTGCCGCCGCTCAACGTGTGCGTGCAGGTGAACATCAGCGGCGAGGCGTCCAAGAGCGGCGTTGCGCCGGCCGACGTGGCCGAGGTCGCGCGCGCGGTCGCCGCGCTGCCGACACTGCGCCTGCGCGGCCTGATGGCGATTCCCGAACCGGCCGGCGATACCGACGCGCAGCGCGCGCCGCATCGTGCGCTGCGTGCGCTGTTCGATACGCTGCGCGCCGACGGCCTGCCGCTCGACACGTTGTCGATGGGCATGTCCGCCGATCTCGAGGCCGCGGTCCTCGAAGGCGCGACGATCGTGCGCGTCGGCACCGCGCTCTTCGGCGCACGCGACTATTCGCACTGAGCGCCTCCCCTGTTTCGCCTTTCCGTTCACTCTCCTGCTCAATCGACACCATGAAAATCGCATTCATCGGCGGCGGCAACATGGCCGCGGCCCTGATCGGCGGCCTGATCAAGCGCGGCGTCGCCGCTGACGGCCTGTATGCCATCGACGTCAACGAGGACGTCCGCGCGCGCGCCGCGCAGCAATTCGGTATCCGCACCGGCGCGGCCATCGACGCGACGCTCGCAGGCTACGACGCGATCGTGCTCGCGGTGAAACCGCAGGTACTGAAGGACGTCGCGCAGGCGCTCGCCCCGCATCTGACGTCGCAGCTCGTGATCAGCATCGCGGCCGGCATCCGCGGCACCGACCTCGCCCGCTGGCTCGGCGACTACGCGCGCGTCGTGCGCACGATGCCGAACACGCCCGCGCTGGTCGGCATGGGCGTGACGGGCCTCGCCGCGCTGCCGGGCGTCGACGCGGCCGGTCGCGAGCTCGCGTCGAACGTGCTCGGCGCGGTCGGCGAGATCGTCTGGTTCGACGACGAAGCGCAGCTCGATGCCGTCACCGCGATCTCGGGCAGCGGCCCGGCCTACGTGTTCTATTTCATCGAAGCGCTGCAGGAAGCCGCGCGCCGCCTCGGCATGAACGACGAACAGGGCCGCGCGCTCGCGGTCGCGACGTTCGCGGGTGCCGCGCAGCTCGCCGCGCAATCGGGCGAACCGGCGAGCGTGCTGCGCGAGCGCGTGACGTCGAAGGGCGGCACGACGGCCGCCGCACTCGCGTCGTTCGACGCGCAGGGCGTGAAGGAAGCCATCGTGCGCGGCGCGCTGGCCGCTGAGGCACGCGCAAAGGAAATGGGTGACGAGCTCGGCCGCGCGTAAGCGCGGTGCGCGGCGCCGGGCTTCCGGCACCGGCAACAAAAAAGCGGCCTCGGCCGCTTTTTTGTTGGCATCGCGCGCCGGCGCGCGGCCGCTTCAGTTGCCTGCCGTGCCCGCCAGCAGGTAGTGCGCGGCGATCCCCGCGAACAGCACGCCGCCGAGCCAGTTGTTGTGCCGGAACGCCGCGAAGCACGGCATCCGCTCGCGGTCCTTGATCAGCGTGTAGTGATACAGCGCGCAGCCGACCGCCGCGGCCCAGCCGGCCCAATATGCGAGGCCGAAGCCGAGCGTCACGCCGATCCACACATAGATGCCGAGCGTCGCCGCATAGCAGAGCATGACGGCCGCGACGTCAAAGCGGCCGAACGTCAGCGCGGACGTGCGAATGCCGATCTTGATATCGTCGTCGCGGTCGACCATCGCGTATTCGGTGTCGTACGCGACCGACCAGAAGATGTTCGCGATCAGCATCACCCACGCGAGCATCGGCACCGTGTCCTGCACGGCCGCGAACGCCATCGGGATGCCGAAGCCGAACGCGATGCCGAGATACGCCTGCGGAATCGCGAAGAAACGCTTCATGAACGGATACGAGCCCGCGACGAACAGCGCGACGACCGACAGCTCTTTCGTCAGCGTATTGAGCGGCTGGATCAGCAGGAACGAGATGAAGGCCAGCACCACCGCGATCGCGACGGCTTCCCATGCGCGGATCTTGCCCGACGTCAGCGGCCGGTCGGCCGTGCGCTTCACGTGACGGTCGAAATCGCGGTCGGCATAGTCGTTCATCGCGCAGCCGGCCGAGCGCATCAGCAGCGTGCCGAGCGCGAAGATCGCGAGCAGCGGCCAGCGCGGATGGCCGTCCGACGCGATCCACAGTGCGTTGAGCGTCGGCCAGAGCAGCAGCAGGCTGCCGATCGGCTTGTCCATCCGGACGAGCCGCAGATACAGGGGAAAGCGGGCAAGCATGGCGAAGCACCGGGAAGATAATCCCGGCATTTTAGAGCCGAGCGGCGGTTCACGTCATGTCGGGCAGGCCCGCAGCCGGCTGCCGCGACCCGCGCGCCGGCCGCCCGGGCCTGCTGCAGGCAGCCGGACAGTCCACGCATCAATCAAGGGACAGATTCGTGGCCGGCGCGTACCGCGCTGTCGCCGGAATTCGATCCGATGCGGGCAACCCGGCCCCGGTTCGGCGTCGGACACCCGCTCACGCCGGCCGCGCGGCGCGCGCGACCGGCCGCACCGGACTTACGCGAGCAGCGACCGCAGCATCCACGCGGTCTTTTCATGCGTCTGCAGACGCTGCGTCAGCAGGTCGGCGGTCGGTTCGTCGCTCGCCGCATCGGCGATCGGGAAGATTTCGCGCGCGGTGCGCACGACGGTCTCGTGGCCTTCGACGAGCTGGCGGATCATCTCCTCGGCCGCCGGCACGCCGTTGGCCTCCGGCACCGACGACAGCTTCGCGAAATCTCCGAACGTGCCCGGCGCGACGACGCCGAGCGTGCGAATGCGCTCGGCGACCAGGTCGACCGCGAGCCACAGTTCGTTGTACTGCTCTTCGAACATCAGGTGCAGCGTGTTGAACATCGGACCCGTGACGTTCCAGTGGAAGTTGTGGGTCTTCAGGTACAGCGAAAACGTATCGGCCAGCAGCCGCGACAGGCCATCCGCGATTTTCTTGCGGTCCTTGTCGCTGATGCCGATGTTGATCTGCGTGGCGTTACCTTTCTTGGCCATCTTCGGGACTCCTCATTCGAAATGTTGAACCGGCGAAAATGCGTCGAGCAATCGGCATGCCGCACCGCGCGGCATCCGTTCGCCACGTGCCAGTCTAGCGCGGCGAGCGAATCGCTGCGCTCAGCCGCCGGCACGCGAGACGATCGGCGCGAGCGCGTGCAGCCCCTGCGCGACCAGCTCGGCCGCACCGCCGATGACGATCGCGAAACCGACGATGCGCCGCGCCAGCCCCGCCGGCGTGCGCATCTCGGGCGCGGCGAACGCGGCGCGCATGTTCAGCATCATTTGCGTCATGGTCGTCACTCCTTCGACAAGACCTTGAATCGGAAGAAAAAACGGCCGGTCGCGCGACCGGCCGTTGCACGTTGCAACGTGACTGCGCTAGCGCGTCACGACATTCACGCGAGGTCGAAGCGGTCGAGGTTCATTACCTTGTTCCAGGCCGCGACGAAATCACGCACGAACTTCTCGTTCGCGTCCGCGCTGCCGTACACCTCGGCCAGCGCGCGCAACTGCGAGTGCGAACCGAAGATCAGGTCGACGCGCGTGCCGGTCCACTTGACCTGGCCCGTCGCACGATCGCGCCCTTCGAACACATCGTTCGCGGCCGACACCGGCTTCCACTCCGTGCCCATGTCGAGCAGGTTCACGAAGAAGTCGTTCGACAGCGTGCCCGGACGGTCGGTGAACACGCCGTGCTTCGCGTCGCCGACGTTCGCGCCGAGCACCCGCAGGCCGCCGACGAGCACCGTCAGCTCCGGCCCGTTCAGCGTCAGCAGCTGGGCCTTGTCGACCAGCAGCGCCTCGGCCGGCGTCTTGTACGCACCCTTCACGTAGTTGCGGAAACCGTCCGCAACCGGCTCGAGCACGGCCATCGCGTCGACGTCCGTCTGCTCCTGCGACGCGTCCATCCGGCCCGGTGCGAACGGCACCGTCACCGCGACACCGGCGTTCTTCGCGGCCTGTTCGACGCCGGCCGCACCGGCCAGCACGATCAGATCGGCGAGCGACACCTTCTTGCCGCCCGTCTGTGCATCGTTGAACGCCTTGCGCACGCTTTCGAGCGTCTCGAGCACCGTCGCGAGGGCGACCGGCTGGTTCACTTCCCAGTCCTTCTGCGGTGCCAGGCGGATGCGCGCACCGTTCGCGCCGCCGCGCTTGTCCGAACCCCGGAACGTCGAGGCCGACGCCCACGCGGTCGACACGAGCTGCGCGACCGACAGGCCCGACGCGAGCACCTTCGCCTTCAGCGCCGCGACGTCCGCGTCATCGATCAGCGGGTGGTCGACGGCCGGGATCGGGTCCTGCCACAGCAGTTCCTCGGCCGGGACTTCCGGGCCGAGATAGCGCGCACGCGGACCCATGTCGCGGTGCGTGAGCTTGAACCAGGCGCGCGCGAACGCGTCGGCAAACTCGGCCGGGTTCTCGTAGAAGCGGCGCGAGATCTTCTCGTAGGCCGGATCGAAACGCAGCGACAGGTCGGTCGTCAGCATCGTCGGGCGATGCTTCTTCGACGCATCGAACGCATCCGGAATCACTTCGTCTGCGCCCTTCGCGACCCACTGGTGCGCGCCGGCCGGGCTCTTCGTCAGTTCCCATTCGTAGCTGAACAGGTGCTTGAAGAAGTCGTTGCTCCACTTCGTCGGCGTCGAGGTCCACGTGACTTCGAGGCCGCTGGTGATCGCATCGTGGCCCTTGCCCGATGCATACGCGCTCTTCCAGCCGAGACCCTGCTGCTCGATTCCGGCCGCTTCC
Source organism: Burkholderia sp. Tr-862 (assembly GCF_011753085.1). Classification (NCBI taxonomy): domain Bacteria; kingdom Pseudomonadati; phylum Pseudomonadota; class Betaproteobacteria; order Burkholderiales; family Burkholderiaceae; genus Burkholderia; species Burkholderia sp. Tr-862. Next base: position 22,338 of record NZ_VWWG01000056.1, on the reverse strand, counting down.
GGCTCCGCACCGACGTCCGTCGCGGGGCCCGCGCCGTGCGTCTTGCCGAACGTGTGGCCGCCGGCGATCAGCGCGACCGTCTCTTCGTCGTTCATCGCCATCCGCGCGAACGTGTCGCGGATGTCGCGCGCCGCCGCGACCGGGTCGGGATTGCCGTCCGGGCCTTCGGGGTTCACGTAGATGAGGCCCATCTGCACGGCCGCGAGCGGGTTCTCGAGATCACGGTCGCCCGAGTAACGGCTGTTCGGGCCGCCGCTCAGTTCCAGCCAGATCTTTTCCGAACCCCAGTAGACGTCGTCCGGTTCCCACGTGTCGGCACGGCCGCCCGCGTAACCGAAGGTCTTGAAGCCCATCGATTCGAGCGCGACGTTGCCGGTCAGGATCAGCAGGTCGGCCCACGAGATGTTGCGGCCGTACTTCTGCTTGATCGGCCACAGCAGCCGGCGCGCCTTGTCGAGGTTCGCGTTGTCCGGCCAGCTGTTCAGCGGCGCGAAGCGCTGCTGCCCGCCGCCCGCGCCGCCGCGGCCGTCGGCGGTCCGGTACGTGCCGGCGCTGTGCCAGGCCATCCGGATGAACAGGCCGCCGTAGTGGCCGAAGTCGGCCGGCCACCAGTCCTGCGACGTCGTCATCAGCGCCTGCAGGTCGCGCTTCACCGCCGCGAGGTCCAGCTTCTTGAATGCTTGTGCGTAGTCGAAATCCTTGTCCATCGGATCGGACAGCGCCGAGTGCCGGTGCAGGATGTTCAGGTTCAGCTGGTTCGGCCACCAGTCCTTGTTCGACGTGCCGCCGGCCGCCGTGTGGTTGAACGGACATTTCGATTCGGTCGACATGCTTTTTCTCCTTTACTTGCTCGTAGGCCCCCACTTGCCGGGCGCGGTTCGTGGAGCATTGCGGGGGGATAAAACGGAACAGGGTGGCCCTGTCGTGCTACGGGGTGTCAGGCGTGGCTTTCGATGCGGGTTTCGGGACTTCGGACATGCAATGCCCCCTCATGACTGGACGGCGATGAATCGGGGGAACACAAGAGCGGCGCACGGCGGCACTCATCCGCCATACACACGCTCCGCCAGGTATGCGAACGCAATCGGGCGCAGGCTGCGGGCCGCTGCCCTGGCACGATTCAGGACTTCATCGCGCGACGGAATGTTCCGCTGCGCGTGCTGCAATACCGACCGCATCATGACATCCTCCTTTGACGCTTGCATTGAGCATGCGGATCGGGCTGTCGATGCGACGCCGAACCATGTAGAAGATTGTATTGATATCTATCGAATATAGTAATTTAATAAAAATAATCTATGCGATAGGTAAAAATAAACGGGGTCGCAAACCCCGTTCATCATGCCGTCTGCATGTCCGCATGCGCTCAGTTCATCGTCGCCGGCATGTCGAGCTTCGCGACGCCCGGCAGTTCGCACGCGGCGATCGCGTCGCTGATCGCGTCGATCGCCGGCATCCGCGTGAAGCTCTTGCGCCAAACCAGCACGACGCGGCGATCGGGCACCGGTTCGTTGAACGGCACGTACGACAGCAGTTCGGCGTCGGGGCCGTTCGCGCGCGGGCCGATCTCGGCGACCGACATCCGCGGCAGCACCGTGATGCCGACCCCGCTCGCGACCATGTGGCGAATCGTTTCGAGCGACGAGCCCTCGAAGGTCTTCTGGATGCCGTCGGCTGTTTGCGAGAAGCGCATCAGTTCCGGGCACACGCCGAGCACGTGATCGCGGAAGCAGTGGCCGTTGCCGAGCAGCAGCATGGTTTCCTGCTTCAGGTCCTCGGCGTCGATCTCGTCGCGCTTCTCCCACGGATGGCCGGCCGGCAGCGCGACGACGAACGGCTCGTCGTACAGCGGCCGCACCATCAGGCCGGTTTCGGGAAACGGCAGCGCCATGATCGCGGCGTCGATCTCGCCCTGCTTCAGCAGTTCGAGCAGCTTCAGCGTGTAGTTCTCCTGCAGCATCAGCGGCATCTGCGGCACACGCTGGATCATCTGCTTGACGAGCGTCGGCAGCAGGTACGGCCCGATCGTGTAGATCACGCCGAGACGGAACGGGCCGACGAGCGGGTCCTTGCCCTGCTTCGCGATCTCCTTGATCGCGAAGGTCTGCTCGAGCACGCGCTGCGCCTGCGTGACGATCTGGTCGCCGATCGGGGTCACGCTCACTTCGCTCGCGCCGCGCTCGAAAATCTGCACGTTGAGCTCGTCTTCCAGCTTCTTGATCGCCACCGATAGGGTCGGCTGGCTCACGAAGCAGGCTTCGGCCGCGCGACCGAAATGCCGCTCGCGCGCGACCGCGACGATGTATTTCAGTTCAGTCAGGGTCATTGTGGGTCAATCAGATATATACAGGCGATAGGTTTAATTTATACACCCACTCGGACCGATTCGCCAAGTTTCTCAGTATTGCAATGCGCCGGACGGTGGCGAATCGCGATTTCAAATCCGACCCTTAATGCGTCGATCACGCTTCGATCACGCCTTCAGATACTGCTCTCGCGCGCCGAGCCAGCGGGCGAGATGCTGCGTGACCACGTCGGGATACGCGGCGATCAGTCGCGCCGCCGCGTCGCGGGCCGGGTCGATCAGCCAGCCGTCGGTCTCGAGGTTCGCGAAACGCAGCATCGCCGCGCCCGACTGGCGCGCGCCGAGGAATTCGCCGGGGCCGCGGATCTCGAGGTCGCGCCGCGCGATCTCGAAGCCGTCGGTCGTCTCGCGCATCGTCTTCAACCGCTCGCGGCCGGTGAGCGACAGCGGGCCCGTATAGAGCAGCACGCACACCGATGCCGCGGTGCCGCGCCCGACCCGGCCGCGCAACTGGTGCAGCTGCGCGAGGCCGAAGCGCTCCGCGTGCTCGATCACCATCAGCGACGCGTTCGGCACGTCGACGCCGACCTCGATCACGGTCGTCGCGACGAGCAGCTGCACGTCGTTGCGCGTGAAGGCTTCCATCACGGCCGCCTTGTCGGCCGGCGACAGCCTGCCGTGCACGAGCCCGACTTTCAACTCGGGCAGGGCCGCGGCCAGCGTCTCGTAGGTTTCGACGGCCGTCTGCAACTGCAGCGTCTCGCTCTCCTCGATCAGCGGACACACCCAGTACACCTGGCGGCCGGTCAGCGCGGCTTCGCGCACGCGCGCGATCACCTCCTCGCGCCGCGCGTCGCCGACGAGGCGCGTCAGCACCGGCGTGCGGCCCGGCGGCAGCTCGTCGATCGTCGACACCTCGAGATCCGCGTAATACGTCATCGCGAGCGTGCGCGGAATCGGCGTGGCCGACATCATCAGCTGGTGCGGCTGGAAATCGCGCGCGCCGTTGGCCGCGTTCGCGGCCTTCGCACGCAGCGCGAGGCGCTGCTCGACGCCGAAGCGGTGCTGCTCGTCGACGATCACGAGGCCGAGCCGCGCGAATTCGACCGTGTCCTGGATGATCGCGTGCGTGCCGATCACGAGCTGCGCGGTGCCGAGCGCCGCGGCCTCGATCGCCGCGCGCTTCTCCTTCGCCTTCAGGCTGCCCGCGAGCCACGCGACCGACACGCCGAGCGGCTCGAGCCACGCGCGCAGCTTGCGGGCGTGCTGTTCCGCGAGGATTTCGGTCGGCGCCATCAGCGCGGCCTGGTAGCCGGCATCGATCGCTTGCGTCGCGGCCAGCGCCGCGACGACCGTCTTGCCGCTGCCGACGTCGCCCTGCAACAGCCGCTGCATCGGGTGCGCGAGCGTGAGGTCGTGCGCGATCTCGTCGACGACGCGCGCCTGCGCGCCCGTCAGCGTGAACGGCAGCGCCGCGTAGAGGCGCGTCGTCAGCGCGTCGGCATCGGTCGCGGTGCGGCGCGGCATCGCGGGCGCCGCGCGCGTGCGGCGCTCCTCGTGCGCGCGCTTGAGCGACAGCTGCTGCGCGAGCAGCTCCTCGAACTTGATGCGCGTCCACGCCGGATGCGAGCCGTCCATCAGCGCGGCTTCGTCGGAATCGACGCCCGGGTGATGCAGGATCCGCACGGCCTGCGCGAGCGTCGGCACGCCGAGCGGCTTCAGGTAGTCGCGCTCGATCTCGGGCGGCAGCAGCTCGGGCAGCGGCGTGCGCTCGACCGCGTTCTCGATCGCCTTGCGCAGATACGCCTGCGACACGCCGGCCGTGCTCGGATAGACGGGCGTGAGCACCTGCGGCAGCGGCGCATCGGCTTCGACCACGCGCACGGCCGGGTGCACCATTTCCATCCCGAAGAAGCCGCCGCGCACATCGCCGCGCACGCGCAGCCGCTGGCCGACGGCCATCTGCTTGACCTGCGAGCCGTAGAAATTCAGGAAGCGCAGCACGAGCTGCTCGCCGTCGTCGTCCTGGATCTTCACGACGAGCTGGCGGCGCGGCCGGTAAGCGACCTCGTTGTCGAACACGACGCCTTCGGTCTGCGCGATGCCGCCCGGCAGCAGTTCGCCGATCGGCGTAAGCGTGGTTTCGTCCTCGTAGCGCATCGGCAGATGCAGCACGAGATCGATCGAGCGCGTGAGACCGAGCTTCGCGAGCTTGTCGACGGTCTTCACGGGTTTGTCGGCGGCCGGCTTCTTCTTGCGCTTCGCGCCGTCGGACGCGCCCGCTGCCGCCGCCGCGCCCGCTTCGTCGCTGCCAGCGCCCGGTTCGACGTCGGGCGCGGCTGCAGCCGGCTGCGCGAGCCGCCCGTCGGCGCCGCGCTTCGGCCCCGTACGCTTCGGCGCCGCGCGCGCGTCGGAGTCGCGCTCCCCCGCGCTTCGCGCGGGTAACGCGGCATCGTCCGCGTCGAACGGATCGGCGGAATCGGCAACGGCAGCGGAGGAACGGCGTGGTGACACAGGCATCGGATCGTCTGGGTGCTTCGCAAGGCAAGTACAATAGCGGCTTTCACGTCGTCCGAACGAACGACGCCGGCCAGGCCGCGCATCCCGCCATCATAGCGGCTCGCGCGCCCCATTTATGCGTTTCCGCCCTGTCGGCGGCGCCCGCCGGCCGTTTCGAACCAGCCCGCATGTTCACGCTTTCCGATTTCGATTTCAATCTGCCACCCGAGCTGATTGCGCAAACAGCGCTGCCCGAGCGCACCGCGAGCCGCCTGCTCGAGGTCGATCGCACCGTCGAGCCCGCGCGCCTCGTCGACCGCAACTTTGCCGAGCTGCCGTCGTGCATCGCGCCCGGCGACCTGCTCGTGTTCAACGATACCAGGGTGCTGAAGGCGCGTTTCTTCGGCCAGAAGGCCAGCGGCGGCAAGATCGAGGTGCTGATCGAGCGCGTGACCGGCACGCATACGGCGCTCGCGCAGATCCGCGCGAGCAAGTCGCCGGGCGCCGGGACGACGCTGCGCCTCGCCGACGCATTCGACGTGACGGTCGGCGAGCGCGTCGAACCGTTCTTCACGCTGCACTTCCCGCAGCCGTGCCTCACGCTGATCGAGCAGCACGGTCGCCTGCCGCTGCCGCCTTACATCGAGCACGACGCCGACGCGAACGACGAGACGCGCTACCAGACCGTCTACGCGAGCAACCCGGGCGCGGTCGCCGCGCCGACGGCCGGGCTCCATTTCGACCTGCCGCTGCTCGAGAAGCTCGACGCGATGGGCGTGGAACGCGCCACGCTGACGCTGCACGTGGGCGCCGGCACGTTCCAGCCGGTGCGCGTCGAGAACATCGCCGAGCACCGGATGCACAGCGAGTGGTACGACCTGCCGCAGTCGCTCGTCGACAAGATCGCCGCGACCCGCGCGCGCGGCGGCAACGTGATCGCGGTCGGCACGACGTCGATGCGCGCGCTCGAAGCCGCGGCGCGCAGCGCCGACGAAGCGGGCCGCCCGCTCGCGGCGACGCAGGCCGAGACCGACATCTTCATCACGCCCGGCTACCGCTTCCGGGTCGTCGACCGGCTCGTCACGAACTTCCACCTGCCGAAGTCGACGCTGCTGATGCTGGTGTCCGCGTTCGCGGGCGTCGAGACGATCCGCGCCGCCTACCAGCACGCGATCGACGAACGCTACCGCTTCTTCAGCTACGGCGACGCGATGCTGCTCACGCGGCGCGACACGCCGGAGGCACCGCAAGCGTAAGCGCGGCAGGTGCGAAGACGCACCTGCCCGCGACCGCGCAGCCGCCGTTGCACCGTTTTCCCGCTGCGCGCGCCGATGGCGCGCGCCCGCTTTTCCCCGCCGCCGGCTCGCCGGCAGCGTTTCCAACATGCGCCGGACTGTTTTTCCGGTGGCAAGGAGAATGACGCGATGACCGAAGGTTCATCCCACGATACGCACGCGCCCGTGCAGGACCGCCCGGCCAACGGGCTCGAATTCGAACTGCTGACGACCGACGGCCATGCACGCCGCGGCCGCGTGAAGCTCAACCACGGCGTGGTCGAGACGCCGATCTTCATGCCGGTCGGCACGTACGGCACCGTGAAGGCGATCCAGCCGCGCGAGCTGCACGAGATCAAGGCCCAGATCATCCTCGGCAACACGTTCCACCTGTGGCTGCGCCCGGGCCTCGACACGATCGATGCGCACGGCGGCCTGCACGGCTTCATGGGCTGGAACAAGCCGATCCTGACCGACTCGGGCGGCTTCCAGGTGTTCTCGCTCGGCGACCTGCGCAAGATCACCGAGGACGGCGTCACGTTCGCGTCGCCGATCAACGGCGACAAGCTGTTCCTGTCGCCGGAAGTGTCGATGCAGATCCAGAAGGTGCTGAACTCCGACATCGTGATGCAGTTCGACGAATGCACGCCGTACGCGACCAACGGCGTGCCGACGACGCACAAGGAGGCGGCCGACTCGATGCGCATGTCGCTGCGCTGGGCGAAGCGCTCGCTCGACGAGTTCGACCGGCTCGGCAACCCGAACGCCCTCTTCGGGATCGTCCAGGGCGGGATGTTTGAAGACCTGCGCGACGAATCGCTCGCGGGGCTGTCCGAGCTCGGCTTCCACGGCCTCGCGATCGGCGGGCTGTCGGTCGGCGAGCCGAAGGAAGACATGATGCGCGTGCTGCGGCACGTCGGCCCGAAGCTGCCGGCCAACAAGCCGCACTACCTGATGGGCGTCGGCACGCCGGAAGACCTGGTCGAGGGCGTCGCGAACGGCATCGACATGTTCGACTGCGTGATGCCGACCCGCAACGCGCGCAACGGCTGGCTGTTCACGCGCTTCGGCGACGTGAAGATCCGCAACGCGACGCACAAGAACTCGCTGAAGCCGCTCGATGCGAGCTGCACCTGCTACACGTGCCAGAACTTCTCGCGCGGCTACCTGCATCACCTGCACCGTGTCGGCGAAATCCTCGGCGCGCAGCTCAATACGATCCACAACCTGCACTACTACCTGCAGCTGATGGGCGAGATCCGCGATGCGATCGAAACCCATACGTTCGACGCGTTCCGCCAGCGCTTCGCGGAGGATCGTGCAAGAGGGGTCGACTGACGCGGCCGGCGGCCCGCCCGCCGCCCGCACTGCGGCCTGTCACATCGGACGCGTACTAAATAACGCGTTCCAGGTGCCGGTCGTGACCACCAAACATTACAATTACCTTTCCAAACAAGTCGCAACGGTGCCGGTTCGTGCTTTAACAGCTTGATCCGACAGCGCATTTGCTGCGCCGTTTGCGCATGGGGCCGGTGGTAGAATAACCGGCTTATTTTTCGATCTTCCCCTACGGAGAGACCAACGTGCCGTTCATTTCCAATGCCTTCGCGCAAGGCGCCGGTGGCGCCGAATCGAGCCTGATGAGCTTCCTGCCGCTCATCCTGATGTTCGCGGTGCTGTACTTCATCATGATCCGTCCGCAGATGAAGCGTCAGAAGGAACACCGCAACATGCTCGCGGCCATGGCGAAGGGCGACGAAGTCGTCACGAGCGGCGGCCTCGTCGGCAAGGTGACGAAGGTCACCGAAGGCTACATCGGCGTCGAAATCGCCGAAGGCACCGAAATCACCGTGCAGAAGGCCGCCGTCACGACCATTCTGCCGAAGGGCACGATCAAGTCGCTGTAAGGCTTTTACCGAGCGTCCGGCTCCCCGCGCCGTGCCCGCCTGAGAGAGCGGGCCGCCGCGGCGCCGGACGCGACGCTTTCACGCCAACCACCCGTTCGGCCCCCTCATGAATCGTTATCCACTCTGGAAATATGTCGTGATGGTCGTGGCGCTCGCCATCGGCTTTCTGTACACATTGCCCAACTTCTTCGGCGAAGCGCCGGCGGTGCAGGTGTCGAGCGGCAAGGCCACGGTCAAGCTCGACTCGACCACGCTGACCCAGGTCGAATCCGCGCTCGCGTCCGCGCAGATCAAGCCGGACGACATCACCTTCGAGAACACGGCGTCCAACGCGAACATCCGCGTGCGCCTGAAGGACACCGATACGCAGCTGCGCGTCAAGGACCTGCTGCAGAAATCGCTGAACGCCGATCCGAACGATCCGCAGTACGTCGTCGCACTGAACCTGCAGAGCGCGTCGCCGCGCTGGCTGACCGCATTGCACGCACTGCCGATGTATCTCGGCCTCGACCTGCGCGGCGGTGTCCACTTCCTGCTCCAGGTCGACATGACGGGCGCGCTGACGAAAAAGCTCGACTCCGATGCATCCGACGCGCGCGCGCTGCTGCGCGACAGGAACATCCGCGACGGCGGCGTGAGCCGCGTCGACCAGTCCGTCGTCGTCAACTTCAGCGATGCGCAAACGGCCGAAGACGCCCGCAAGGTGCTCGCCGCGTCCGTCACCGAACTGCAATGGGCGACCCAGCCCGGCGGCGGCGGCACGCAGGTCGTCGGCACGTTCACGCCGGCCGTGCAGAAGTCCGTCGAGGACGCCGCGCTCAAGCAGAACCTGACGACGCTCCACAACCGCGTGAACGAACTCGGCGTGTCCGAGCCGATCCTGCAGCAGCAGGGCAGCGACCGTATCGTCGTCGAACTGCCGGGCGTGCAGGACACCGCGAAGGCGAAGGACATCATCGGCCGCACCGCGACGCTCGAGGCGCGCCTCGCCGATCCGATCAACACGCACCCGAACCCGAACGACCCCGTGCCGCCGGGCGAGGAGCTGTTCACGCAGGGCAACCAGGCGCCCGTGCTGCTGAAGAAGGAAGTGATCTTCACTGGCGACCGCATCATCGATGCGTCGGCCGGCTTCGACGAACACCAGCGTCCGTCGGTCAACATCCGCCTCGACTCGGCGGGCGGCCGCTCGGTGCGCACGGTGTCGCGCGACAACATCGGCAAGCCGATGGCGATGGTGCTGTTCGAGAAGGGCAAGGGCGAAGTGCTGACGGTCGCGACGATCCAGTCCGAACTCGGCGACCGCTTCCAGATCACGGGCCAGCCGACGCCGCAGGCTGCGGCCGACCTCGCGCTGCTGCTGCGCGCCGGTTCGCTCGCCGCACCGATGGACATCATCGAGGAACGCACGATCGGCCCGAGCCTCGGCGCGGACAACATCAAGATGGGCGTCCACTCGGTGATCTGGGGCTTCTGCGCGATCGCCGTGTTCATGATCGCGTACTACATGCTGTTCGGCGTGATCTCGGTGATCGGCCTGTCGGTGAACCTGCTGCTGCTCGTCGCGGTGCTGTCGCTGATGCAGGCGACGCTGACGCTGCCCGGTATCGCGGCAATCGCGCTCGCGCTCGGTATGGCGATCGACTCGAACGTGCTGATCAACGAGCGCGTGCGTGAAGAACTGCGCGCCGGCCAGCCGCCGCAGCTCGCGATCCAGTCCGGCTACGCACATGCGTGGGCGACGATTCTCGACTCGAACGTCACGACGCTGATCGCCGGCCTCGCGCTGCTCGCGTTCGGCTCGGGCCCGGTTCGTGCGTTCGCGATCGTCCACTGCCTCGGCATCCTGACGTCGATGTTCTCCGCGGTGTTCTTCTCGCGCGGGCTCGTCAACCTCTGGTACGGCGGCCGCAAGAAACTGAAGTCGCTCGCGATCGGCCAGGTGTGGAGGCCGGAAGGCGCCGCAGCCGGCGCATCGTTCACCGCGGCCGACGAATCGACCGACACCGCACGCGCCGCGAAGCTCGCCGCCCCCGCGAAGGGCAACGCCCCGCGCGCCGGCAAGCCGCAGCTGCGCAACCGCGCGCAGCAAGGCGTGTCGCCGAAGAAACCGGGCTCGACCCAATAAGGCCCCGGAGACGAAGCCATGGAATTTTTCCGCATCCGTAAAGACATTCCGTTCATGCGGCACGCGCTGGTGTTCAACGTGATCTCGCTGGTCACGTTCCTCGCCGCCGTGTTCTTCCTGTTCCACCGCGGGCTGCACCTGTCCGTCGAATTCACCGGCGGTACGGTGATCGAGGTCCAGTACCAGCAGGCCGCGCAGCTCGAACCCGTGCGCGCCACGCTCGGCAAGCTCGGCTACGCCGATGCGCAGGTGCAGAACTTCGGCACGTCGCGCAACGTGCTGATCCGCCTGCAGCTGAAGGAAGGCCTCACGTCCGCGCAGCAGAGCGATCAGGTGATGACCGCACTGAAGGCGCAGAGCCCCGACGTATCGCTGCAGCGCGTCGAGTTCGTCGGCCCGCAGGTCGGCCGCGAGCTCGCGACCGACGGTCTCCTCGCGCTCGCGTGCGTCGTGATCGGCATCGTGATCTACCTGTCGATCCGCTTCGAATGGAAGTACGCGGTCGCCGGCATCATCGCGAACCTGCACGACGTCGTGATCATTCTCGGCTTCTTCGCGTTCTTCCAGTGGGAGTTCTCGCTGGCGGTGCTCGCGGCGATCCTCGCGGTGCTCGGCTACTCGGTCAACGAGTCGGTCGTCATCTTCGACCGGATCCGCGAAACGTTCCGCCGCGAACGCAGGATGAGCGTGTCGGAAGTGATCAACCACGCAATCACGACGACGATGTCGCGCACGATCATCACGCACACGTCGACGGAAATGATGGTGCTGTCGATGTTCTTCTTCGGCGGCCCGACGCTGCACTACTTCGCGCTCGCGCTGACGGTCGGCATCATGTTCGGCATCTACTCGTCGGTGTTCGTCGCGGGCTCGCTCGCGATGTGGCTCGGCATCAAGCGCGAAGACCTGATCAAGGACAAGAAGAGCGCACACGATCCGGACGATCCGAACGCAGGCGCGCAGGTTTGAGCCCGCGCCGTTTCGGCTGATACCAGAAGGCCGGTCCCTCGTGGACCGGCCTTTTTTCATGCGCGCGCCGCCGCCCTCCTGCGCCGGCGCGACGGCAAGGGGCGTCGGCTACAATCGCGTCACCATCCCGCCCCGCCCCGTCGAAGCCGCGGTCCTCATGATGCCTGCCACGCGTGTCGTTCGTCGCCTCGTCGCCTGGAGTACCGGTGCAGCCGCTGCAGCTGCGTTGGTTGCATGCGCATCGGCCGCCCGCGCGCAATCCGCGTCCGCGTCCGCCACCGCGCCCGCCGCCGCGTCGCAACCGTCACCCTGCCCGCCCGACTGGGAACCGCAACTCTGCGAACTGAAGGCCGCGGTCGAAGTACTGAAGAAGCAGCACCTGACCGACGTCGACATCGGCGCGCTGCTCGACGCCACCGTGCACGACGGGATCAAGACGCTGCCGTACGCGCGCTTCTTCAACGCGAAGGAGCGCCAGCAGCAGCTCGACGACGAGCGCCGCGTGCGGGACGGCACGCCGGGCATCGGCATCGTGTTCGAGACACGGCCCGACGGGCTGCACATCATCGACGTGATTCCCGACGCCCCCGCCGAGCAGGCCGGCGTGCGGCCCGACGATCTCGTCGTCGCGATGAACGACACGAGCGTCGTCGGCCTCGACAGCAGCGAGGTCGTGAAACTCGCGAAAGGCGACGCGGGCGTGCCGCTGAAACTCACGGTCCGGCGCGGTCAGAATCACGAAACGCTGACCTTCGCGCCCGTGCGTGCGATCGTCCGCCCGCATCCGGCGACCGCGAAACGGCTCGCCGGCGACATCCTGTACACGCGCCTGTCGAGCTTCCCAGAGCCCGCGGTAGGCAACTACATCGACGCGGTGCAGGCCGCGCGTCGCGCGGGGCCGCCCGCGAAAGGCGTGATCCTCGACCTGCGCATCAACGGCGGCGGCGCGCTCAATGCGGCGATCGGCATCGTCGCGCTGTTCGCCGGGCGCGACCGCACCGCGATGGTCACGCTCGAGCGCGACGGCACGAAGCGCCGCCGCTTCACGACCAACTGGCCCGACTACGAACTGCCGGTCATGCACGGCCAGGATCCGCTCGCGCCGCTGCAGGCCGACGCCTGGTGGCGCACCGTGCCGCTCGTCGTGCTCGTCGACGGACAGAGCGCGTCGGCCGCCGAAGCGAGCGCGGCAGCACTCAAGGATCTCGGCCGCGCACGGCTGCTCGGGATGCCGACCTACGGGAAGGGGCTCGCGCAGACCGGCGTCGACCTGATCGACGGCACGCGGCTCAACTTCACGTTCGCGCGCAACCTGCGGCCGAACGGCTGCCCGATGGACGGCTACGCCGTCGTGCCGGACTGGCTCGTGGCGCCGCGCCGCGACTCGGACGTCGACGGTGTGCTGCTGTGGTATCGCGAAGTCGATCTCGCCCGCGCGCCCTACGCGGACCGGCTGGCGCCCGATCCGTTCGCGCAGGTGCGCAAGGCGCGGCAGGCACTGCGCGAGCAGCGCGTGCGCGCGAAGGTCGATATGTCGAAGAGCGCGGCGCTGCCGCAGCGCGAATTCGGCACGGCTGCAGACTGGCAGCTCCGGCAGGCGCTCGATGCGCTCGCCGGTCGGCCGGTGCAGACGGTCGCCGCGCCCGCGCGACTGATGCCGGCGCAGCCGACATGCGAGCGCGGCGACGACTGACGCGCCGCCGCGCGCCCGATCACCGGAACCCGAACCGCCGCCGCAGCACGAACAGCGCCGCGAGGCTCAGCACGGCCGCGAACATCAGGTAGAAGCTCGGCGCGGTCTTCATCCCGGTCGCGCGGATCAGCCACGCGATGATGAAGGGCCCGAAGCCGCCGAAGATCGTCACCGCGACGTTATACGCGAGCGACATCCCGGTCGTGCGCGTCTGCACCGGAAACACTTCCGACAGCAGGCCCGGCAGCGCCGCGAAATAGCCGGTCATCAGGAACGCGAGCAGCACCTGCAGCGCGATCAGCGTGCCGAAGCCCGGATGCGCGACGAGGTACGCGAACGCCGGATAGATCAGCACGAGAATGCCGAGCGCCGGCGCGATCATCACGCGCACGCGGCCGTAGCGATCCGACCAGTGGCCGACGAGCGGCGCAAACGCCATCTGGATCACGCCGACGACGAGGATCGCCGCGAACGCGGCCGACGGCGCGAGGCCGAGCTGCTTCACGCCGTAGGTCGGCATGAACAGCACGAGATAGGTCGCGACGGTGCCGAGCACGACCACGCCCATCGCGGCGACGAGCCGCGCCTTGTGCGACGCGAACGTGTCGCGCAACGGGCTCGCGGTGCTTTCGGCCGCGAGGAATTCGGGCGTCTCGTCGACCTTCGAGCGGATGTAGTACGCGACGGGCCCGAGCAGCAGCCCGAAGAAGAACGGAATGCGCCAGCCCCATGCGGCCATCTGGTCGGCCGTGAGCTGCGCGTTCAGCACGGTGCCGAAACCGGCGGCAAGCAGGGTCGTGAGGCCCTGGCTCGCGACCTGCCAGCTCGCGAAGAAGCCGCGCCGGCCCGGCACGTGCTCGGCCAGGAACGCGGTCGCGCTGCCGAATTCGCCGCCCGCCGAGAAACCCTGCATCAGCCGTGCGGCGACGAGGATCAGCGGCGCCGCGACGCCGATCGTCCGGTAGGTCGGCAGCACCGCGATGACGAGCGTGCCGGCCATCATCAGCAGGATCGACAGCGTGAGTGCGGCCTTGCGGCCCGCGCGGTCGGCGTAAGCGCCGAGCACGATCGCGCCGAGCGGACGCATGAAGAACGACACGCCGAACGTGCCGAGCGTGAGCAGCAGCGACACGGTGTCGTTGCCGGCCGGAAAGAACAGCTTCGAGATCGTCACCGCGAAGAAGCCGTAGACGACGAGGTCGAACCACTCGAGTGCGTTGCCGATCGACGCGGCGACCACCGCGCGCCACACGCGCGGCGACGAGGCAATGGAGCGGGACTGCGTGACGGCGTGCATCGGCGATCTCCTTGTCGTTGTACGTTCTGTCGGACGCGTCCGTTCTCGCGCCGCGAGCTGTGCCGACGATTATAGGCGCGCAAAAAAAACCGCCGCGACCCCGGAAGCGGGGCGCGGCGGTGGGCACGCGGCGGCCGGTCCGGCCGGGCGCGTTACTGCTGCTTGACGGCTTCGGCCGTGATCAGCAGCTTCGTCTTCATCTTGAAGCCGTATTGCTTGCCGTAGTCGAGGCCGAAATCGTCGCGGCTGAATTCGCCGACCGCGTCGACGCCGCACACTTCACGCTTGAGCATCGGGTGCGGCATGCACTTGAACGAATCGATCTTCAGCGTGACCGGCTTCGTGACGCCATGCAGCGTCAGGTTGCCAACCACCGACACGGGCTTGTCGCCGTCGAACTTGATCGTGCCCTTGTAGTTCGCCTGCGGGAACTTGGACGCGTCGAAGAATTCGCCCGTCTGCAGGTGCTCGTCGAGCTTCGTGCTGCCCGTGTGGATCGACGCGATGTCGGTCGTCACGTCGACCGTACCGGTCTTCGCCGCGCGGTCGAGCGTCACGGTGCCGCTCGACTTGTCGAACTTGCCGCGCCAGACCGACAGGCCGCCGAAGTGGTCGGCCTCGAAGCTCGGGTACGTGTGGCTCGGGTCGAACTGGTACGTCGCCGTGTCGGCGAATGCCGAGAACGACAGCGAAGCGGCCAGCGCGCCGGCGGCGATGATCAGATGCTTTTTCAAACTCATTCTCCTTTGAACAGCGCCGCGCCCTCGCGCGGCATTCGGGTAATGCAACAGCGCGCCGCTTACTTCGTGGCGACGAGATGGAACTTGATCTGCACTTCGTCGGCGACGATCGACGTGTCCTTCCACTCGCCGGTGCCGACGTTGAACGCCGAACGCTTGATCGGCAGCACGCCGTCGAAGGTCTGCGTCGCGCCGCTCTGCGTGACCGTGACGGGCACCGTGACGGTCTCGGACTTGCCCTTGATCGTCAGCTTGCCGGTCACGTTGTACTTGTTGCCGCCCGCCGGCGCGATCGCCGACGACGCGAAGGTCGCCTGCGGATACGTCTTCGCGTCGAACCAGTCCTTGCCGGCGACCTGGTCGTTGTACATCTTGTCGCCCAGGTCGAAGCTCGCGATGTCGATCGACATCTGCGCGCTGCCCTGCGCGGCCTTCGCCGGATCGAACTTCACCTGCGCGGAGAACTTCTTGAATGCGCCTTCGGTCGGCACGTTCATCTGCTTGGACACGGCGGACACCTTGCTCTTCGCGAGATCGACGTCGGCGTGCGCCGCGGCCGACGCGACAAGTGTCACCGCGGCGAACGCGGTCAGCATGGAGCGGGAGAAAGACACTTTCATGGGATCCTTCATTTGGCAAAGGGAAGCATCCGCGACAGCAGACCGTCGCGGTCCAACAGCTGGTGCTTGAGCGCCGCGAGCACGTGCAGCGAAACGAGCGCAAGCAAAATGTAATTCAAAGACACGTGAAGCGTCTTGAACGTTTCCTTCAACACCGGATCGGGATCGATCAGGCGCGGCAACGGCACGATGCCGAGGTAGACGACCGGGATGTTCGACGCCGAGCTGTACAGGTAGCCGGTCACCGGGATCACGAGCATCAGCACGTACAGCAGGATGTGCACGCCGTGCGACGCCGCCCGCTGCCATGCCGGCGTATTGCCCGGCAGTGGTGGCGACGCGTGGGTCGCACGCCACAGCACGCGCACGACGGCCAGCGCGAACGCCGTCACGCCGATCCACTTGTGCCACGAGAAATACTTCAGCTTGGTCGGCGTGAAACCGGGGATGTCCGTCATCACCCAGCCGAGCGCGAAGCCGCAGATGATCAGCAGCGCGATCAACCAGTGCAGCGCGATCGCGGTCTGCGTGTAACGTACCGGCCGGGCCGGCAGCGATTTCGATGCCATCTTGGTTTCCTCAGTTGAGCGAACGGCTGCGCCGGTAAATCCGTCCGACGCTTGCCACGGGCGCCATGCTACCGCAACCTTTTGTCCTGCGCGGACTCTGAGGACAGGCGCGCCAGCCGGCCGCCATGTCTACGCCATGTTACCGATCGGTAACCAGAAAACGGAACGTTGACGCGCCGAAAAAGCCGTTTTGGTAAGATTGGCGCGGGTTCCGGCCCCGTCGGCGCACGTTTCTGCCGTCACGCAACCGCCTCCTCCATGCAACGATACGACCTGATTGCCTGCCACGAATGCGACGCACTGTTGCATAAACCGCGCCTGAGCGGTCGCGAAATCGCGCGCTGCCCGCGCTGCGACGCGCTGCTCTACCGCAACAGCACCAAGCAGATCGAGCGCATCAGCGCGCTTGCGGTCGCGGCGCTGGTGACGTTCGTCATCGCGCAGACCTTCCCGATCCTCGAAATGGACCTGAACGGCACCCGCGTGCAGACGACGTTGATCGGCGCGATCGATTCGCTGTGGCACCAGGGCATGGAAGTCGTCGGTGTCATGGTGTTCTGCTCGACCGTGCTGTTCCCGCTCGTCGAGATGGCCGCGCTGCTTTACGTGCTGCTGCCGATCCGCCGCGGCGTCGTGCCGCCGGGCCTCAACCTGGTGCTGCGCACGATCCAGCTCGTGCGGCCGTGGGGGATGATCGAGGTATTCATGCTCGGCATCGTCGTGACGATCGTGAAGATGGTGAGCCTCGCGCGCGTCGTGCCCGACGCCGCGCTGTTCGCGTTCGGCGCGCTCACGCTGATGACTGCCGTCGTGCTGATGTTCGATCCGCGCACGCTGTGGGACATCGCCGACGACCTGCGCGCCGGCCGCGCGCCCGGGCGGCCCGACGGCGCCGCACCGCTGCCGCAAGACCCCCGCCGATGACGACGCCGACCGCGGCCCGCGAGGGCTACGCCAGCTGCCACGCATGCGGGCTGGTGCAGACGATCGATCATCCGCATGCGCGTTGCGCGCGCTGCGGCAGCACGCTCCATTTCCGTACGCCGAACAGCATCATGCGCACCTGGGCGCTGCTGCTCGCGGCCGCGATCCTCTATATCCCGGCGAACCTGCTGCCGATCATGCGCACCTCGTCGATCGTCGGCTCGCAGGAAGACACGATCATGAGCGGCGTCATCTATTTCTGGACGTCGGGCGACTGGCCGCTCGCCCTCGTCGTGTTCGTCGCCAGTATCCTCGTGCCGATGCTCAAGCTCGGCGTGCTGCTGATCCTCGTGATCAGTTCGCAGCGCCGCACCACGTGGCGGCCGCTGCAGCGCACGCGGCTATACCGGATCGTCGAGCGGATCGGCCGCTGGTCGATGCTCGACATCTTCGTCGTGACGCTGACCGTCGCGCTCGTCCATTTCCGTTCGCTCGCCGTCATCACGGCCGGCCCCGGCGCACTCGCGTTCGGCTCGGTCGTGATCCTGACGATGCTCGCGTCGATGCAGTTCGATCCCCGCCTGATCTGGGATCCAGTCGAAACCTCAGGGAAACACCATGAATAGTCCGCAAGGCCCGCAGCACGACGCGTCCCGGCCGCCCGACCCGTCGATCTCGACGAAAAGCGGCTGGCTGCCGTCGCTCGTCTGGCTCGTGCCGCTGATCGCCGCGCTGATCGGCATCGGCCTCGTCGTCAAATCCGTGCGCGAACGCGGCCCGGAAATCTCGATCAGCTTCCACAGCGCGGAAGGCCTCGAGCCGGGCAAGACGCAGGTCAAGTACAAGGACGTCGAGATCGGTATGGTCAAGACGATCAAGCTGTCGAAAGACCTGTCGCGCGTGCTCGTCCAGGTGCAATTGAAGAAGGAAGCCGAGGACTTCGCGGTCAAGGGCTCGCGCTTCTGGATCGTGCGTCCGCGCGTCGGCGCGACCGGCGTGTCGGGGCTCGGCACGCTGCTGTCGGGCGCGTATATCGGCGTCGACGGCGGCCACGGGCAGGACACGCAGACCGACTTCACCGGGCTCGAATCCCCGCCGGCCGTGACCGGCGACCAGAAGGGCACGCAGTACGTGCTGCGCGGCGATTCGCTCGGCTCCGTCGACATCGGCTCGCCCGTCTACTACCGCCGCGTGCAGGTCGGACAAGTGGTCGGCTTCTCCCTGGACAAGGACGGCACGGGCGTCACCTTCAACGTGTTCGTCAATGCACCGTACGACCAGTACGTCGGCGTGAACTCGCGCTGGTGGCAGGCGAGCGGCGTCGATCTGCGGCTCGATTCGAGCGGCCTGAAGCTGAACACGCAGTCGCTCGCGACGGTGATCCTCGGCGGCATCGCGTTCCAGACGCCGCCGAACCAGGGCACCGGTGCGAGCGCGCCGAACAACACGACCTTCCGCTTGGGCTCCGACGAGGCCGACGCGATGCGCGATCCGGACGGCCAGCCGCTGCAGGTCGTGATGAACTTCAACCAGTCGCTGCGCGGGCTCGGCGTGGGCGCGCCGGTCGACTTCCGCGGCATCGTGCTCGGCGAAGTGACGAACATCGGCATCGACTACGATCCGAAGACCAAGAACTTCCTGATGCCGGTCACGATGAACGTGTATCCGGAGCGGCTCGGCCGGCGGTTCCGCGAAACGATCGAGACCCAGGGCGAACCGGCCCGCCGCGACATCGTCGAGCGCCTCGTCAAGCACGGGCTGCGCGGCCAGCTGCGCACCGGCAACCTGCTGACGAGCCAGCTGTACGTCGCGCTCGACTTCTTCCCGAAGGCGCCGCCCGCGAAGATCGACACCACCCGCCAGCCGCTCGAGCTGCCGACGGTGCCGAACACACTCGACGAGCTGCAGCTGCAGGTCGCCGACATCGCGAAGAAGCTCGACAAGGTGCCGTTCGACCAGATCGGCGCGAACCTGAACAGCGCGCTGTCGAACGCCGACAAGCTGTTCAAGCAGCTCGACACGCAGATCGCGCCGCAAGCGCGCGACACGCTGTCGGCCGCGCAGCAGACCTTCTCCACCGCCGAGGCGACGCTGCAGCAGGATTCGCCGCTGCAGTCCGACGTGCGCGGCGCGCTGAAGGAGCTCACGCGCACGCTGCAATCCCTGAACGCGCTCGCCGACTATCTGGAGCGCCACCCCGAATCGCTGCTCAAGGGCAAGCCAGGAGACCAACAATGACGACACGCGTGAACGGTTTCGCGAGCGGCGCGGCGGCGGCTGTCGCCGTGCTCGCGCTCGCCGCGTGCAGCTCGCCGCCCGCGCGGTTCTACACGCTGAGCCCGGCCGGCGCCACGGCAACCGTGCGCACCGCGCCGGCCAACCCGCCATTCCTGATCGAGGTGCCGTCCGTCGGCGTGCCCGAACAGGTCGCGAAGAACCAGCTCGTCGTGCAGAAGAACGCCGCGCAGGTCGACGTGCTCGAACAGGAGCGCTGGGCCGCGCCGCCCGCCGACGAGATTCGCCGCGCGCTGTCCGACGATCTCGCCGCGCAGCTCGACACGATCGACGTCGCGAATTCCGCATACCCGGTCGGCGTGCCCGTCTATCGGATCAGCGTGAACCTGCAGCGCTTCGATTCCTGGCCCGGCAAGCGTGCGGCGATCGATGCGGTGTGGAGCGTGCGCGCACTCGGCACGCAGGCGGTAATGACGTGCCGCACGAGCGTCGCGGAACCGGTCGGGGATGGCTACGACGCGCTCGTCGCCGGCCACCGGCGCGCGCTCGACGTGATTGCGTCGCAGGCTGCGTCCGGCGTGCGCGCGATGGCCGCGCAGCGCGATGCGATGGCGACGGCCACGCGGACCGCGTCGGCCAAGGCAACGGCCACCGCGCCCGTGCTGCCCTGCCCGGCCAATCCGACGCCAGGCGGCGACGCGGGCGCGAGCGGCAAGTCCGGCACGTAAGCGTGCGGCGCGCGGGCCGGCGTCCGGTGTATTCGCACCTGCCACCGCATTCGGCACGCGCCGCCCGATAGCGATCATCGGCGGCGATCCGCGTGCGCGCCGCCGTGCACGCGCACCCGCCGCCATCGCCGATGTAGCCGACACCGCGCGTCATCCATCGGCCGGACGGCCGCTTTGCATTGTTTGTCAAAATCCGCCGGAACCGGCGCCACGCAACACGGTCCGCTTGCGTTTTCGCGCCCGATTGACGATCCTACGCACTTTCCGGCTCGCGCCGCCTGTCGTGCGTGCCAGCCGGCGGCGATCCGCCCGTGTCCGGTCCGATCGCCGCGTCTCCCGGGCGCCCGCACGCGATCCGCGTGCACCGCGCCGGGACAGCCGCATCGCGGGTCGCCGCGTATTTTCCGGCCACCCGACCAGCCTTACCGTTCCCCCGGCGCCATGCCGTGTTCCCGGCCGGCACCCCGAACCCGCCCGTCCAGGGCTTTCGCTATTCCGTTTATGTTTCGTTCCCTGACGACCCTGATCAAGAAGTGGCGCGCGTCGCGCAGTACGGGCCACCAGCTCGACGCGCTGCTCGCGCATGCCGACGCGGACACGTCGTACGCCGAGCGCAGCGAATGGCTGATCGAGCTCGCGCACTGGCTGCGCCGCAACGGCACGGTGCAGCCCGCGCCGGACGCGACAGCCGAGCACGACGCCGGCACGCGCACGTATCCGGCACACGCGCGGCTGCGCTACCTGTTCCACGTGCTCGACCGCAATCCCGTGTGGAAATCGCACGCGGCGCGCATCCTGCGCGGGATCCTGCGCGAATGCGACGGCATCTCGCTGCTGTGCGATGCGGGGATGCCGGTGCATTCCGGCTTCTTCGGCGCGCTGTTCGAGCGGATCGACTCGTCGCTGATCCCGCCCGCGCCGAACCGCCGCGAGCTGACCGCGCTGTTCACGCTGATGTTCCCGGCACCGGAAGACGCGCACTGGATCGACGCGCTGCCCGACGACCTGCTCGCCCGCCTCGCCGACCTGAACGCGTACGACGTCACCGACGAAGAACGCCACGAGCCCGGCTCGTTCTCGCGCGACCTGCTGGCCGCCCTGCACAACCTGACCTGCCAGATCAGCTCGACCGGCCTGTCGCAGACGGTGCGCAGCCGCCTGTCCGACGACGACGCGCGCAAGCCGCTCGAAACGCAGCCGTTCTACCGCCTCACGCGCGCGATGCTCGCGGTCGAGACGGCGCACGCGGCCGTCGAGGACGGCGGCGATCCGAGCAAGCTGCTGCACGAGGTGAACTACCTGCGCGTGCTGCTCGACGAATGCCGGACCGCGGTCGACGACGTGTTCACGCACCTGTACCGCAACGGCGTGTCGGTCGACATCGTGTTCCAGGTCGAACGGATGCGCATGCGCATCCTGCGCGCCGAAACGCTGCTCAACGCCTGGATGGCGCGCGACGACCTGCGCGGCATGGCGCGCCTGACGGCCGAGCTCGTCGACGCGAACCAGAACAGCCAGAGCGTGTCGCACCTCGTGCGCAGCAACTTCTCGCTGTTCGCGCGCAAGCTGGTCGAGACCAACGCGGACACCGGCGAGCACTACATCTCGCGCGGCCGCGCCGAATACCTGAAGATGCTGCGGATGGCCGCGGGCGGCGGCCTCGTCACCGTCGCGACCGTGTGCGTGAAGTTCGCGATCACCGGCGCGCACCTGCAGTCGATGCTCGAAGGGCTGCTCGCGGGCATCAACTACGCGGCGAGCTTCATGCTGATGCACTTCCTGCACTTCACGCTCGCGACCAAGCAGCCCGCGATGACCGCGCCGACGCTCGCGCGCGAGCTCGACGAAACCGGTCACGACGAAGGCGTGAAGGCGTTCGTCGCGTCGGTGATCGCGCTGATCCGCACGCAGGCGGCGGCGATCTCCGGCAACGTGCTCGTCGTGCTGCCCGTGTGCCTGCTCGTGCAGCTGTTCGCGGGCCACCTGCTGCACGGGAACCTGATCTCGCCGGAAAAAGCGCACGCAACGCTGCATTCGTTCTCGCTGCTGGGCCCGACGCCGTTCTATGCCGCGCTCACGGGCGTGCTGCTGTGGTCGTCGAGCCTGCTCGCGGGCTGGGCCGACAACTGGTTCGTGCTGCACCGGGTCGGCGACGCGCTCACGTACAACCGCCGGCTGCGGCTCACGCTCGGCGCATCGGGCGCCGCGAAGCTCGCGCATTTCTGCCGGTCGAACGTCGCGGGCGTCGTCGCGAACGTCGGCCTCGGCCTGATGCTCGGCCTGGTCCCGGCGATCGTCACCGTGTTCCTGTTCCCGTTCGAGGTGCGGCACGTGACGCTGTCGGCCGGCTCGATCGGGATCGCGCTCGGCGTGCTCGGCAAGGACGCGCTGAGTACGCCGGAGCTGTGGTGGGCCTGCGCCGGCGTGCTGAGCATGGCGATCCTCAACGA
>NZ_VWWG01000055.1:0-41251 GCF_011753085.1 Burkholderia sp. Tr-862 | reverse complement strand
GTCTGGTGCGGGCGAGGAACGCGTCGAGCGCCGCGTCGCCCGCGTAGCAGTCGACGCCGTCGAGCGTGCGCGGCGTGCGGCTCCAGCCGGCGCACGGGAAGCCGAAGCGCCGCAGCGTATCGAGCACGGCCTGGCCGAGCGTGCCGAGCCCGAGCACGCCGATGCGCCGCGACGCGGCCGCGCGCACCGGCTTCTCGCACCATGCCTGGACGCGCTGTTGCGCCGCATAGTCGAACAGGTCGCGGTGGATCGTCAGCACCGCCTGCGTCACGTACTCGACCATCCCTTCGACGATGCCCGGCTCGATCATCCGCACGACCGGAATGTGTGCCGGCACGCGCGACAGGTCGAACTGATCGATGCCGGCGCCGACCGAAAACACGACCTCGAGGTTGGGCAGCAGTGCGACCGGGTCGTCCGGTGGTTGCCACGCGGCGAGATAGCGGACGGATTCGGCGTCGCCGAGGTCCGGCCAGATCCGGAACGGCAGATCGGGCGCCTGTTGCGCGAAGCGCGCTGCCCACTGCGCGCCGCGCACCGGGTCGGCCTTGTACAGGAAGCTCATCGTCGGTGTCCTTCAGCCGAGTGCCTGGCTCACGATCGCGAACGCACGCAGCGCCGGGTCGCGCGCAGGCGTGGCGCCGCGCGCCATCGCGACGACGGTATCGACGCGCGGCAGCCCGAGCCCCTCCAGCCAGTCGGACAGCCCGCTGTCGCTGGGCAAGTCGAGCCGCACGAACATCCCCTCGTTCAACGCGAGCCAGTGGCTGATCAGCGCCTGCGCGCGCAGCGCATCCGGCGCGATCACCGGGCCGACCACGTGGCCGGGGCCGAAACGGCGGAACAGCGCGAAGCCGAGCAACTCGCCGTCGCGATCGAGCGCGATGCCGTTCGCGACGTCGAGCAGCGCATCGGTCACCGCGCTCCGTTCGTAGCCCGCCGCGCGCGACGCGAGCGCGGCGAGGCGCGGCCCGTCGTTGGTGCCGAGCGGGCGCAGGCGCTCGCCGGGCGGCAGCGAGATCAGCGGCGGCCGGAATGCCGCGCCCTGATGCTGGTCGATCGTATCGATCGGCTCGAAGCCGAACGCCGCGTACAGCGGCTCGCGTCCCGGCGTCGCATGCAGAAAGACGGTTCGTGTGCCGAAGCCGTCGAGCGCGCGGGCGAGGAGCTCGCGCTCGATGCCGCCGCCCGCGCGCTCGGGCGACACGATCACCATGCCGAGCGCCGCGTGCGATTCGCCGAGGCGCCAGCCCAGCGCGGTCCCCACGACGCCGGTCTCGTCTTCGGCCACGATGCCGCCGCCGAGCTGGAGCACGAAGCGCCAGTCCTCGAGCCGGTGCGGCCACTTGACCGCCTCCGACAGCCGATGGGCGGCGGGCAGGTCGGTTTCGGCGAACGGGCGATAGGTAAGCGTGCGGGAAGAATTGAGGTCGGACACGCCGGACTCCGGATGGGTAGAAATGACCTATCGACTCTGCCAGCGACCCACGGGCGCGGATAGGACGATTCGCCTGTTTTCCGGCGGTGACGGACGCGCCCGCGAGATCGACGCAAACCCGTTCGATCGACGCGGACGAACGCGCTGATCGTGCCAGCGCGGCCGATCAATCCCACCACTCCTGCTGTGGAAACGCCACTACGATAGATGCACTGGACGGCGCTGCCGCCTGCCGGAGGGCCGCACCGGTAGGCGAGCCCGCTGCGGCAGCACGGCGCCCACCGGCCGGCCCCGCCGCGCGCGATCGCGCCGCAGATCGTGCTGCATGTGCCGGGCAACACGCGGCGATTCTGCGTTTTGAGCGGCGCCGAACGATGCGCGAACGACTTTTTGCCCTGATTCAATTTCGTCAAACCCAGCCCATCCCCGGCCCTGCCGGGGCTTCACACCGACAGGACCTGACCATGATCCAGTTTGAACCGAAGTACATCACCTTCGACTGCTACGGCACGCTGACCCATTTCCGGATGGCCGAGACGGCGCGCGAAATCTATGCGGATCGGTTGTCACCGGCCACGATGGAGGCCTTCGTGCGCGCGTTCGCCGCCTATCGGCTCGACGAGGTGCTCGGTGCGTGGAAGCCGTACCGTGACGTCGTCGTCAACGCGGTCCGTCGCACCTGCGCGCGGCTCGGCGTGAAGTTCGACGAAGCCGAGGCCGAGCTGTTCTATCACGCGGTGCCGACCTGGGGCCCGCATCCGGACGTGCCGGCCGGCCTGTCGCGGCTGGCGTCGAAGTACAAGCTCGTGATCCTGTCGAACGCGATGGACGACCAGATCATGAGCAACGTCGACAAGCTCGGCGCGCCGTTCCATGCGGTGTTCACCGCACAGCAGGCGCAATCGTACAAGCCGCGGATGCAGGGCTTCGAATACATGTTCGACAAGCTCGGCTGCAAGCCCGAGGACGTGCTGCACGTGTCGTCGAGCCTGCGCTACGACCTGATGACGGCCGAGGATCTCGGGATCAAGCACAAGGCGTTCGTGAACCGCGGCCACGAGCCGGGCACGCCGTTCTACAACTATTACGAAGTGTCGGACATCGGCCAACTGGCGACGCAGCTCGGGCTGTAAGTCGGCTGCGCCGGCCGATTCATCGATCGGCGCGACGGGACGGGACTTGACCGCGATGCCGTCGGAGCCCGTCGCGTCCCGTCGCGCGTTCGATCAGCGTACGAAACGAGGGTAATTACCGATATCGAGTCGTTCAAGGCGGGGCCGCCCGGGCCGATATATGTACCGAACGGTTAATATTTCGAGGCCCCCGCATGAAGTTGTCCACCAAACTGCTGATGCTCGTCGCCGCGGCGCTGCTCGGCGTCGTCCTGCTCGCCGCGTTGTCGCTGCACACGCTGCGCGACGCGCTGATCGACAGCCGCAGCGAAGAGATCGTCATTCTGCTGACCAAGGCCGAGCATCTGGTCGATTCGTATCGCGCGATGCAGACGAGCGGCACGCTCACGCAGGAGCAGGCGCAGCAGCAGGCCAAGGCCGCGCTGGCGGCGCTCAACGCGAATTCGAAGAGCTACTTCTGGGTCACGACGGCCGACGGCGTCAATCTCGTCCACCCGAACGCGAAGTTCATCGGCACGCGCGCGAAAGGCAACCGCACGACCAGCGGCCTGACCGACAGCGAGGCGTACCGCGCGGGCATGGCGCAGTCGCATTTCGCGCTCGTCGACGTGCTGATCAAGCGCAGCCCCGACGCGGACCTTGAGCCGAAGCTGCAGGGCGTGGTCGCGATTCCGGACTGGGACTGGTGGATCGGCACGGGATTTTTCTACGACGACATCAATGCGGCGTTTGCCCGGCTCGCGATGGTGCTCGGTGCCGTCGCGCTTGTCATCGCCGCGGCGCTCGCGGCCATCGCATGGGGCGTGCTGCGCAGTGTCAGGCGCACGCTGGGCGGCGAGCCCGCGCATGCGACGCAGATCGCCGCCCGCATCGCCGCCGGCGAACTGGACGTGCAGTTCGATACGGCGCACGCCGCGCCCGGCAGCCTGCTCGTCGCGCTGGGCGACATGAAGGCGCGGCTGACCGACACCATCGCCGAGATCCAGACCACGACCCACTCGATCGCCACCGGCACCGGCGAGATCGCGCAAGGCAACCTGGATCTGTCGCAGCGCACGGAGCAGCAGGCCGCGTCGCTGCAGGAAACGGCCGCGAGCATGGAGCAGATCACGTCCACGGTCAAACAGAACGCCGACAACGCACGCCAGGCGAATGCGCTCGTGGCCCAGGCGAAGGATGCGACCGAACTCGGCGGCGCCGCCGTGCAGGCGGTCGTCGAAACGATGCGGCAGATTTCGGACGGATCGGTGCGGATCGCCGACATTACCGTCGTCATCGAAAGCATTGCATTCCAGACCAACATTCTCGCGCTCAACGCTGCGGTGGAAGCCGCGCGGGCCGGCGAGGAGGGGCGCGGGTTCGCCGTCGTCGCGTCGGAAGTCCGCTCGCTCGCGCAACGCAGCGCCGCGGCCGCGAAGGACATCAAGGGATTGATCGACGCGTCGGTCGAGCGGGCCGGCAGCGGCAGCCGGCTCGTCGAGACGGCCGGCGCGCGCATGACGGAGATCGTCCGGTCGATCGACCGGGTGGCCGACATCATGGGCGAGATTTCGGCGGCATCGGCCGAGCAAAGCACCGGCATCGAACAGATCGGGCTGGCGGTCGCGCAAATGGACGAAGTCACCCAGCAGAACGCCGCGCTCGTCGAGCAGGCGGCTGCGGCCGCATCCTCGCTGGACGAGCAGGCGGCGCGCCTGCGGGCCGCCGTATCGGTATTCCGGCTCGCTGCGTGACGGCTTCGCGCCGTCCGTCCGCGGCCGGCGCATCATCCTGCCTTCTGTGCGCCGCGCCGGCACACGCCCGGCGTGCGCGCCGACATGCCGGTGATGGACGCGTCGCCGCATGGCGGCGCGGTTCCTGACGGCTGCACGGGCCCGGTTTCCGGGCAGTCCCGTCATTCCTCCCGTTTTCCCCCAAAGCCGTTCCGATCGAGCGGCATTCTTCTGAACTTTCCTGCGGGACGTCCCGTCGCGATTCCCACCGTCGACGCCCGTCATGCGGCGATCTGCCGCAACCTGCCGCTCGTTTCGGCCGTCGTGGGCAGGCGCGCACGAATTCGACACAAACGTGCGGTTTGCGTGAGCCAAACGCGCGCCGGATGCCGAACGGGCAATTTTGTCGGCGCAATCTGCGGCGGCCGCGGCCTTACGATTTCCTGCATCGACACGGGTTCGGTAACCACCGCGACACGCCGCCGGGCCAACGGCGACACGTGCGTGCACGCAGCAATTCATGCTGCGCGGGCGGCTCAAAACGGTCGATTCGTATCGTGCGGGCGGCCCGAATCGCGACAAACCGCATTTTGGCGATGCTTAAATGAATTGCATGTGTACGACGTTGCGCCCGCCACCAGCAAGCGGGCGCGGCGGGATTCGAGAACCACGCTGGACCCAGGACCCCACTTTCCACAGTCAGGAGCAGTTCGGATGAGCGACGATATCGACAACGGCGGCAAGGGCGGCTTCACGCGCCGCGACATGATGAAGGTCATGGCGGCGAGCGGCATGATGGCCGCCGGCGCCGGCGGACTGCTGATGACCCCCGGCTCTGCATTCGCCGCGCCCGCGCCGAAGCGCGGCGGCAAGATCCGGGTCGCGAACGAAGCCGGCTCGACGGCCGATACGCTCGACCCGGCCAAGGGCTCGACGGGCGCGGACTACACGCGCTTCTTCATGTTCTACAGCGGCCTCACGCAGCTCGATGCGAGCCTGACGCCGCAGATGAACCTCGCCGAGTCGCTGCAGACGACCGATGCGAAGACCTGGATCATCAAGCTGCGCAAGGGCGTCACGTTCCACGACGGCAAGCCGGTCGGCCCGGCCGACGTGGTGTTTTCGCTGATGCGCCACAAGAACGCGGCCACCGCGTCGAAGGTCAAGACGCTTGCCGAACAGTTCGCGGACGCGAAGGCGAGCGGCCCGGACGAAGTCACGCTCACGCTCGCCAGCGCGAACGCGGACCTGCCGGTGATCCTCGCGACGCCGCAGCTCGTGATCGTCAAGGACGGCACGACCGACTTCTCGACCGGCATCGGCTGCGGCCCATACAAGCTGAAGTCGTTCAAGCCGGGCGTGTCGACCGTCGGCGTGCGCAACGACAGCTACTTCAAGCCGGGCAGGCCGTATGTCGACGAGATCGAGCTGATCGGCATCAGCGACAGCGCCGCGCGCCTGAACGCGCTGCTGTCGGGCGACGTGCACCTGATCAACGCGATCGATCCGCGCTCGACGCAGCGGGTCTCGTCGACGCCGGGCTACGCGCTGAAGGAAACCAAGTCGGGCCTCTATACCGACCTGATCATGCGCAGCGACAACCCGATCGTCTCGAGTCCCGATTTCGTCGAAGGGATGAAGTACCTGTTCGATCGCGAGCAGCTCCGCACGGCGGTGTTCCGCGGCTACTCGGTGATCGGCAACGACCAGCCGATTCCGCCGGGACACCGCTACTTCAACGCGTCGCTGCCGCAGCGGGCGCACGATCCGGACAAGGCGAAGTTCCTGTTCCAGAAGGCGGGCGCGCTCGGCGCCACGTTGCCGCCGATCTATGCGACGTCCGACGCGAACGGGTCGATCGAAATGGCCGTGCTGCTGCAGCAGGCCGGCCAGAAGATCGGGCTGAACGTGCAGGTCAACCGCGCGTCGCCCGACGGCTACTGGTCGAACCACTGGATGAAGCACCCGCTCACCTTCGGCAACATCAACCCGCGCTCGAGCGCCGACGTGCTGTTCACGCAGTTCTTCAAGTCGGATGCGCCGTGGAACGAGTCGGGCTGGAAGAACGCG
This sequence comes from Burkholderia sp. Tr-862, assembly GCF_011753085.1. Lineage (NCBI taxonomy): Bacteria > Pseudomonadati > Pseudomonadota > Betaproteobacteria > Burkholderiales > Burkholderiaceae > Burkholderia > Burkholderia sp. Tr-862. The sequence continues at coordinate 34,898 of NZ_VWWG01000055.1, read as the reverse complement.
AAGTTCGACCAGCTGCTGCTCGCCGCGCGTTCGGAAACCGACGACGCGAAGCGCAAGCAGATGTACGGCGACATGCAGGTGATCGTGGCGCAGCAGGGCCGGGTCGGCATTCCGGCGTTCATCAGCTTCCTCGACGGCTACGACAAGCGGCTCGCGGGCCTCGGCTCGATCCCCACCGGGCCGATGATGGGCTTCACGTTCGCCGAGAACGTGTGGTGGAACGCATGACGTTGTGGCTGGCCGCCGTCGCGCGGCCGGTGCGGACCACCGCGCCGGCCACGCGCGGTTTTTTCGGGAGTGCCGCTCCATGAACCGAATTCTCATCGGCCTGATCGGCCGGCGCATCGCGGTCACCGCGCTGACGCTGCTGATCGTGTCCGCGATCATCTTCACGATCACGAACCTGCTGCCGGGCGACGCCGCGCAGGCCGCGCTCGGCCAGTCGGCGACGCCGGAGACGGTCGCCGCGCTGCGCCAGCAGTTCGGCCTCGACATGCCGGCGCACGTGCGTTACGTGCACTGGCTCACCGGCCTGCTGCACGGCGACTTCGGCCGGTCGTTTTCCGGCGACATGCCGGTGTCGGAGCTGATCGGCGGGCGCCTGCCGAAGTCGCTCACGCTGGCGGCGATCACGACCGCCGTGTCGGTGCCGATCGCGCTGCTGCTCGGCATCCTCGCGGCAGTCAAGCGCGAGTCGGTGATCGACCGCGTGATCAGCCTCGGCACACTGTCGCTCGTCGCGACGCCGGAATTCCTGATCGCAACGGTCGCGGTGCTCGTGCTGGCCGTGAAGCTGCACTGGCTGTCCGCGCTGTCGTACAGCGGCCCGATCGAAAGCCTGCACGACTTCCTGCGCGCGTACGCGATGCCGGTGCTGACGCTGTGCGCGGTCGTGATCGCGCAAATGGCGCGGATGACGCGCGCCGCGGTGATCGAGCAGTTGAGCGCGTCGTACGTCGAGATGGCCGTGCTCAAGGGCGCGAGCCCCGCGCGCGTCGTGCTGCGCCATGCGTTGCCGAACGCGATCGGCCCGATCGCCAATGCGATCGCGCTGAGCCTGTCGTATCTGCTCGGCGGCGTGATCGTCGTCGAGACGATCTTCAACTATCCGGGCCTGGCGAGCCTGATGGTCGACGCCGTCAGCAACCGCGATTTCCCGTTGGTCCAGGCGTGCACGCTGATCTTCTGCGTCGCTTACCTGACACTCGTGCTGTTCGCCGACCTGTGCTCGATCGTGTCGAACCCGCGACTGCGCACCTGAGTGTTTCGTCTTCCTTCCGAGATGCCGCCCATGCAACCGATCGAACCCGTACAACGCAGCAGCGCGCTGCCGCCATCCGGCGACCCGCCCGTGGGGCGGGGCAGCGTGCCGCCTGCCGCGCCTGCCCCCGACCAGCCGCGCAAGCGCCGCGCCGCGCGCATCGCCTTGACCGCCGGCGGCCGCGTCGGCCTGTCGATGGTCGGCCTGATGCTGTTCATCGCGGTGTTCGGGCCGCTGATCGCGCCGCATGACGTCGGCGCGATCGTCACGCCCGACGTGTTCGCCTCGTTCAGCGCGAAGCTGCCGTTCGGTTCCGACTTCCTCGGCCGCGACATGCTGAGCCGGATCCTGTACGGCACGCGGCTGACCGTGCTGCTCGCGCTGGCCGCGGTGCTGCTCGCCGCGGTGACCGGTACGACGCTCGGGCTGCTCGCGACCGTGTCGGGCCGCGCGGTCGACGAGACGATGAGCCGGCTGCTCGATGCGCTCACGTCGATTCCGTCGAAGATGTTCGCGCTGATGCTCGTCGCCGCGTTCGGCTCGTCGCTGCCGCTGCTGGTGCTCACCGCCGCGATCAGCTACATGCCCGGCTCGTACCGGATCGCGCGCGCGCTGGCCGTCAACATCAGCACGCTCGAATTCGTGCAGGTGGCCAAGGCGCGCGGCGAAAGCGCGCTGTACATCGCGTGCGTCGAGATGCTGCCGAACATGATCCACCCGATGCTGGCGGACACCGGGCTGCGCTTCACGTTCGTCGTGCTGCTGCTGAGCGGCCTGAGCTTTCTCGGGCTCGGCGTGCAGCCGCCGTATGCGGACCTCGGCTCGCTCGTGCGCGAGAACATCGCGAGCCTCGGCGACGGCTCGGCCGTCGCGATCATGCCCGCGGTCGCGATCGCGATCCTGACGGTGGGCGTCAACCTGATGATCGACGGTCTGCCGCATCGCGGCCGCCGCAAGGGCGCGGCCGGCGCCGCCGGAGGACACTGATGCGACACGAATCGAACCCGCTCGTCGAGGTGCGCGGGCTGCGCGTGGTCGGCGGCCGGCCGGGCGGCGAGGAAACGACGATCGTCCACGGCGTCGACTTCGAGATCGGGCGCGGCGAGGTGCTCGCGCTGATCGGCGAATCGGGCTCCGGCAAGACGACGATCGCGTTGTCGCTGATGGGCCATGCGCGCACCGGATGCCGGATCGCCGGCGGCTCGGTGAAGCTCGACGGCACCGACGTGTGCACGCTTTCCGCCGCGGCGCTGACCGCGCTGCGCGGCCGCAAGGTCGCGTATATCGCGCAGAGCGCGGCCGCCGCGTTCAACCCGTCGCGCACGATTCTCGACCAGGTGATCGAGGGCGCGCTGATCCACAAGACGATGACGAAGCGCGACGCGCAGGCGAAGGCGATCGAGCTGTTTCGCGCGCTCGCGCTGCCGGAGCCGGAGACGATCGGCAAGCGCTATCCGCACCAGGTTTCGGGCGGTCAACTGCAGCGGCTGATGGCCGCGATGGCGTTGATCACCGATCCCGAGCTGGTGATCCTCGACGAACCGACCACCGCGCTCGACGTGACCACGCAGATCGACGTGCTGCAGGCGTTCAAGAACGTGATCCGGCGCTACGGGATGAGTGCGGTGTACGTGTCGCACGACCTGGCCGTGGTCGCGCAGATGGCCGACCGGATCGTCGTGCTGAGCGACGGCGTGATCCGCGAGGCGGGCGACACCGAACAGATCCTGCATGCGCCGACGCACCCGTACACGCAGAGCCTGATCGCGGCGGTCACGCCGAACGATGCCCAACGCGACGCGCAGGCGCAAGCACAAGCACAGGAGCCGGCTGCGCCGGCGCCGCTGCTCGACGTGCGCGGCGCGATCGCGGGCTATGGCGGGCGCACCGCGAACGGCTGGCCCGCGAAGGTGATCCTGCACGAAGTCGACCTGCGCATCGGGCGCGGGCAGACGGTCGGCGTGATCGGCGAATCGGGTTCCGGCAAGACGACGCTCGCGAAGGTGATCGCGGGCCTCGTGCCGGCGACCGGCGGCGCGATCCTGCTCGACGGCGAGCCGCTCGCGCGCGATATCGTCAAACGGACGAAGGAGCAGCACCGCCGCGTGCAGATCGTGTTCCAGAACGCCGATACCGCGCTCAACCCGGTGCATACCGTCGAGCGCACGCTCGCGCGGCCGCTCGCGTTCTACCACGGGATCAAGGGCGCGCGTGCACGCCGGCGCGTCGCGGAGCTGCTCGAACTCGTGCGGTTGCCGCCGGCGGTCGCCGCGCGGCGTACCGGCGAGCTGTCGGGCGGGCAGAAGCAGCGCGTGAACCTCGCGCGCGCGCTCGCGGCCGAGCCCGACCTGATCCTGTGCGACGAGGTCACGTCGGCGCTCGACACCGTGGTCGGCGCCGCGATCATCGAGCTGCTGCGCGACCTGCAGGCGAAGCTCGGCGTGTCGTACGTGTTCATCACGCACGACATCGCGAAGGTGCGCGCGATCAGCGACGACATCGTCGTGCTGTATGCGGGCCGCCGCGTGGAGACGGGCAGCCGCGACGCGCTGTGCGCGCCGCCTTATCACCCGTATTCGCACTTGCTTGTGTCGTCCGCGCCGGAGTTGCGCGCGGGCTGGCTCGACGATGCGGCCGAGCGTTGCCATCGGCCGCTGGTGCCGATCGGCGAGCGCGAGAACGAGGCCGAGCTGTGTCCGTTCCTGTCGCGCTGCGCGATGCGCGTGGACGGCGTGTGCAACCGGACGGCCCCGCCGCTGCGCACGCTCGGGAACGGCGCGCAGGTGCTGTGCCATCGCAGCGAGGAGGATCTCGCGCGCTTCCAGGCGGAGCCGATTCCCGCTGGCGTCACGCCGGTGCAGCTGTAGTGCGTGGCGCGCGAACCGTTCATCGCGCGGTGCGGTGAACGGCCCGCCGCATAGTCTGCTGCGGCGGTCGCGTAAAACGGCGATTTGTATGCGTGCCGCGCGCGAATACGCGGCAACTGCGGTTTTTGACGGTGATTAAATGATTCTCATTGAACGGTCGCCGATCGTCGTTGCCGGCATGCAAAAGAAGGATCCAATGAAACTGGAATCGTACTGGCTGGATACCCGTCCCGCGTTTCGCGCCGGAAGCGTTGGCCCCGTCGAAGGGCGGGCCGACGTCGTGGTGATCGGCGGCGGTTTCACCGGCTTGTCGGCAGCGCTCGCGCTCGCGCAGCGCGGCGTCTCGGTGGTCGTGCTCGAAGCCGCGCAGGTCGCGGGCGAAGCGTCGGGCCGCAACGGCGGCCAGTGCAATACGGGCGTCGCGCAGGACTACGCGTCGCTGGCCGCGCGCATCGGCGCCGCGCAGGCGAAGCAGTTCTATCGCGCATACGAAAGCGCGGTGAAGAGCGTCGAGACGATCGTGACCGAACAGGCGATCGATTGCGATTTCCGGCGCGCCGGCAAGCTCAAGCTCGCCGCGAAGCCGCAGCACTTCGCGGGGCTCGAAAAGACCTTCGACGCGTTGCGGCGCGACGTCGATCCGGACATCGAGCTGATTGAGCCGTCGCGGATCCGCGATGAAATCGCGTCCGACGGTTTTTACGGCGGGCTCCTGCAGCGCAACGGCGCGCAGATGCACATGGGCAAGTTCGGCGTCGGGCTCGCGCAAGCGGCCGTGCGGGCCGGCGCACGCGTGTACGAGCACGCGGCCGTCACGCAGCTCGACCGGCTCGACGGCGAGCGCCACCGGATCACCTGCGCCCGCGGCACGATCGTCGCCGACCGCGTGCTGGTCGCGACCGGCGCATCGCAGCACGGGCCGTTCGCGTGGTTCCGGCGACGCATCGCGCCGGTCGGCAGTTTCATCGTCGTGACCGAGCCGCTGCCCGACGCGCAGTTGAACCGGCTGTTTCCGCATCGCCGCGCATACGTGACGTCGCGCCAGATCGGCAACTACTTCCGCGTGACGCCCGACAACCGGCTGCTGTTCGGCGGCCGCGCGCGCTTCGCGATGTCGAGCCCGCGCTCCGACGCGAAGAGCGGCGACGTCCTGCGTGCCGGCATGGCCGGCTACTTCCCGGAACTGGCCGGCGTGCGGCTCGACTACTGCTGGGGCGGCCTCGTCGACATCACCGCCGACCGGCTGCCGCGCGCGGGCCAGCACGACGGCCTCTATTACTCGATGGGCTACAGCGGCCACGGCGTGCAGATGTCGGTGCACATGGGCCGCGTGATGGCCGACGTGCTGTATGGCGCGGCCGCGTCGAACCCGTGGCGCGAGCTCGAATGGCCGGCGATACCGGGCCATTTCGGGCACGCGTGGTTCTTGCCGCTCGTCGGCGCGTATTACCGGATGCAGGATTTCCTGCATTGAAGCGAGCGCCGGGAGAATTCGACATGACAGTGCAATTCGTTGGCTCGCCGCGTGTCGCGCGGCCCGTCTCGCCGGCGATCGGCGACGTGCTGCGCACGATCGACGCATCGTTCGCGCAGCCGCTGAACCTCGATACGCTCGCAGCGGTGGCCGGGTTGAGCGTGTCGCGTTTCACCGCGCGTTTTCGCAGCGAAACCGGGCTGTCGCCGCACCGGTATCTGTGTCTCGTGCGGATACGGCGGGCGCAGGACCTGTTGCGCGCCGGTCTCGCACCGTCGGTCGTCGCGACCGACGTCGGCTTCTTCGATCAGAGCCACCTGTGCCGGCATTTCCGGCGCGTGCTCGGGATCACGCCGCGCGATTACGTGGTCGCCCGAACGGGCGGCGCGCCGGTGCGAACGCCATCGACGCGCCTGCACGCCGAACGCCGCGAAGCGTCGTGTCACGCGGCGTAAGCGCACGCATGGACGACATGCCCCGCTGAGGATGTCCGGCAGAAGAGCCGGCGAACGACGATTTCCGATATCGCGTGACGGCTTTTGAACCAGTCCGCCGCGCACTGCACAGGAGCAGAAATGACCGCAGTTTTCGTGTTGCACCGGGCCGACGGCGCACCGTCTTCCACCGCATTCCGCAAGCAGGCGTTCGGCGCGAGCGATCCTTTCGCGTCGCATCGTGAGATTGCGTGGGAAGGCCCCGACGCGATGGCCGCGGGGCGGATCGTTTTCGTCGGCGAACTGGACGTGTCGAGCTTTCCGCACATCGAAACCGTCGTCGTCGTCCAAGGCGAGCTGACGCTCGAAGCGGCCGGGGCCGCGCCGCTGGTGCTCGGCCCGGGGCAAGGCGCCGTCATCGGCGGCGGCACCGAACTGCGCATCGCCGCGCAATCGCCGGTGCTGCTGACGTTCTGCGCGGCAGCGTGCGCGCAACCGACGAAACGCGGCCTCTTCGAGCTGCGCGCCGACGCGGACTTCAAGCCGTCCGCCACGCTGCCGGCCGAGGTGCTGCTCGGCCCCGCGCCGCAATGCCGCAGCGACAACGTGTTCACAGACGACGGCGCCGGGTACTGCGCGGGCACGTGGGATTCGACGCCGTATCACCGGATCGTCCGGCCGCATCGCGCGAACGAGTTCATGTTCCTGCTGGACGGCGGCGTCCGGTTCGCGGCGCCCGACGGCAGCGTGCAGTCGCTCGGTACCGGCGACGCGCTGTTCGTGCCGTGCGGCGCGTCGATCGGGTGGGAAAGCAGCGAACGCGTGGCGAAGTTCTACGTGATGCAGAACGTCAAACCCTCTACCGAACGAGACTGAGCATGTCCCCTCCGCTGCGCCATATCGAAACTTCGCCCACGCTGCCGGCTTCGGCCGACGTCGTCGTGATCGGCGGCGGCATCATCGGCGTCTTCACCGCGTACTACCTGGCCCGGCGCGGGGTGTCGGTCGCGCTGGTCGAGAAGGGGCGGATCGGCGCCGAGCAGTCGAGCCGCAACTGGGGCTGGTGCCGGCAGCAGAACCGCGACGAGCGCGAATTGCCGATGGCAAGCAAGAGCATCGATCTGTGGGAACGATTCGCCGCCGAATCCGGCGAGGACACGGGCTTTCATCGCTGCGGGCTGCTGTATCTCAGCAATGACGAGGCCGAGCTGTCCCGCTGGGCCAGCTGGGGCGAATTCGCGAAGACCGCGGGCGTGACCACGTACATGCTCGACAGCAAGCAGGCCGCCGAACGCGGACGGGCCACCGGGCGGCAGTGGAAGGGCGGTGTTTTCTCGCCGACCGACGGCACGGCCGATCCAGGCAAGGCCGCGCCGGCCGTGGCCGCCGCGCTGATCAAGCTGGGCGGCAGTGTCCACCAGCACTGCGCGGCGCGCGGCATCGAACTCGAAGGCGGCCGCGTCGCGGGCGTCGTCACCGAGGCCGGCGTCATCAAGACCCGAACGGTCGTGATGGCCGGCGGCGCATGGGCGTCGTCGTTCTGCCGCCAGCTCGGCATCCGCTTTCCGCAGGCGTCGATCCGTCAGTCGATCCTGAGCGTGTCGCCCGTCGAAACGCCGCTGCCGGATGCGATGTACACGTCCGGCGTGTCCGTCACGCGCCGCAGCGACGGACGCTACGCATTGGCGATCAGCGGCCGCGCGCGCGTGGACCTGACGCCGCAGTTCCTGCGCTTCGCGCCGCAATTCGTGCCGATGTTCGCGAAACGCTGGCGCAACCTGCTGCCGGGCGGCCTCGAAGGCGTGCGCGGCGGCCATGAAACGTTGAAGCGCTGGCGCCTCGACGCGCCGACGCCGATGGAAGCCGTACGCATCCTCGATCCGAAGCCCGACATGCCGACGGTCGCCGAAACGTACCGCCGCGCGGCCGAACTGTTGCCCGAACTGCGCGAAGCGAAGATCACGCACGCGTGGGCTGGGTTCGTCGACAGCACGCCGGACGGCGTGCCGGGCATCGGCGAAGTGCCGGGCGTACCGGGGCTGATCCTCGCGGCGGGTTTTTCGGGTCACGGCTTCGGGATCGGCCCGGGCGCCGGGCACCTGATCGCCGATCTGGCGTCCGGTGCGCAACCTTTCGTGGACCCGGCGCCGTACCGGCCCGGCCGGTTCAGCGAGTCCGCATGGGGCAAGGTCGCGGATTTCTAGTGCAAGGCCGTCGCGCTGATGCGGGCGCAGCCTACCGACGAGGCGCTTCGATCCGGATCGCGGACGAGCGGCCGGACCGGTGCGGCGAACGTTGGTCGGCCTGGCAGCGCGGTGCGGTGCGGTGCGGTGGACAGCTTGGGAGTGCTTGATGCGTTTCAGTTCCTACTGGCTCGATACGTCGGAGCCATTCGCGAGCAGCTCGCCGGCGTTGCCCGACGGAAGTTGCGACGTCGTGGTGGTGGGCGGCGGCATCACCGGTTCGGCCGCCGCACTGGCGCTGGCCAGGAAAGGCGCGCGCGTGATCGTCTGCGAGGCGGGCACCGTCGGGCAGGCGGCATCGGGACGCAACGGCGGCATGTGCAACAACGGCTTCGCGCAGGATTACGCGTCGCTGTCGCAGCGCCTCGGCACGGAACTGGCCAACCGGCTCTATCTCGCGTTCGATGCGGGCGTCGACACGGTCGAGCGGCTGGTCACGGAGGAGTCGATCGATTGCGATTTCGTGCGCTGGGGCAAGCTGAAGCTCGCGGCGAAGCCGGAGCATTACGACAAGCTCGCGCGAAGTCAGGCCCTGCTCGCGGCGAGCGTTGACCCCGACACGCGCCTGGTCACGAAGGCGGAGCTGCGCGACGAGATTGGCTCGAACCGGTATCACGGCGGGCTGCTGTTCGGCAAGAGCGCCGGGATGCACGTCGGCCGTTATGTGCGCGGCCTCGCGCGCGCCGCGCAAACCCGCGGCGCGCATATTTTCGAGCATGCGCCGGTGCTCGGCCTGAAGCGGCAAGCGGGCGGCGCGTACGCGGTGCAAACACCGCTCGGCGAGATCCGCGCGCGCCAGGTGCTGCTCGCGAGCGGCATTTCGCAGGTCGGGCCGTTCGGCTGGGTTCGCCGCAGGATCGTGCCGGTCGGCGCGTTCATCATCGTCACCGAGCCGTTGCCGAACGACCTGCTCGACCGCTTGCTGCCGACGCGCCGGATGGTCACCGACACGAAGAACTTCGTGAATTTCTTTCGCGTCACGCCCGACAATCGGATGCTGTTCGGCGGGCGCGCGCGTTTTGCCGCATCGAATCCGCGCTCCGACGAAAAGAGCGGCGCGATCCTGCGGCAGCAGATGGCCGCCGTGTTTCCCGAGCTGGCCGACGTACGCATCGACTACTGCTGGGGCGGGATGGTCGACATGACGGCCAACCGGCTGCCGCGGGCGGGCCAGCGCGACGGCGTGTATTACTCGATGGGCTATAGCGGCCACGGCACGCACATGGCGACGCTGATGGGCACGCTGATGGCGGAGATCATGGACGGACGCGCCGATCTCAATCCGTGGAAAAGCTTCGACTGGCCCGCGATTTCCGGCCACTTCGGCAAGCCGTGGTTTCTGCCGTTCGTCGGCGCATGGTATCGACTCAAGGACACCCTTCAATGAATTCACCCGTCAATTCACCGGTTCGTCACCTGATGGAAGCAGGGAGGCTGGATCGATTCTTCATCGACGGCGACTGGGTTCTACCCGACGACAGTGACCGATTCGCGGTCGTCTGCCCGTCCACCGAAGACACGCTGTGCGACATCCCGCTCGGCAATGCACGCGACGCCGACCGCGCGGTGCAGGCCGCGCGCCGCGCGTTCGAACGCTGGGCCGCGACCTCGCCGCAAGAACGCGCCGCGCTGCTCGACCGCGTGCATGCCTTGATGCTGGAGCGCGCGGAATGGTTCGCCACGGCGCTTGCGCTGGAGATGGGCGCGCCGATCGGCTATGCGCGCGGCGCGCACGTGCCGCTCGCGGCCGAACATATTCGCGTCGCACGCGACAACCTCGCGCGCTACCCGTTCGTCACGCGGCGCGGGACGACCGCGGTCGTACGCGAGCCGATCGGCGTCTGCGCGCTGATCACGCCATGGAACTGGCCGATCTATCAGATCACCGCGAAGGTCGGCCCGGCGCTCGCCGCAGGCTGCACGGTGGTGCTGAAACCCAGCGAGCTGTCGCCGCTCAGCGCGCTGCTGTTCGCGGAAGTGATCGCCGATGCGGGCGTGCCCGCGGGCGTGTTCAACCTGGTGAGCGGCAGCGGCGAGGCGGTGGGCGCCGCGCTTTCGTCGCACCCCGAGGTCGACATGGTGTCGATTACCGGGTCGACGCGCGCCGGCGTGCTCGTGGCGCAGGCGGCGGCCCCGACCGTCAAGCGCGTCGCGCAGGAGCTGGGCGGCAAATCGCCGAACATCGTGTTGCCGGACGCGGACCTGCAGCAGGCCATCGGGCCGGGCGTGGCCGCCGCGTTCCGCAACATGGGGCAATCGTGCAGCGCGCCGACCCGCATGATCGTGCCGCGCGACGTGCTCGGCGCGGTCGAGGAGCTGGCCATCGCGGCAGCGCAACGGCTGATCGTCGGCGATCCGTTCGACGACGCGACGACGCACGGGCCGCTCGCCAATCGTGCGCAGTTCGGTCGCGTCGCGCAGATGATCGACGCGGGCATCGACGAACGGGCGAAGCTGATCGCCGGCGGCCCGGGACGGCCCGCGGGATTCGACCGCGGCTTCTATGCGCGGCCGACGATCTTTTCCGACGTCCGCACCGACATGGCGATCGCGCAGCAGGAGATCTTCGGTCCGGTCCTTGCGATTCTTCCTTACGATACGGTCGACGAAGCCGTCGCGATCGCGAACGACACGGTCTATGGGCTCGGCGCGCATGTGCAGGGTGCCGACAAGGAACGCGCACGTGCGGTGGCCGCGCGCATCCGCTCGGGGCAGGTGCATCTGAACTACCCGGCATGGGATCCGCAGGCGCCGTTCGGCGGCTACAAGCAGTCGGGCAACGGTCGCGAGTACGGGATCGAAGGGATGGAGGAGTATATGGAGATCAAGTCCGTCGTCGGCTTTTACGACTGACGCAGCCGTCTACTTTTCGAAGGTGCCGAAATTGGAAAACCCCGTCATCCCCGACACGTCGCTGCAAGCGCATCACGCGCACTGGGCGAAGCTGCGCCGCGACCTGCATGCGCATCCCGAACTGCGATTCGAAGAACACCGGACGGCCGACGTCGTCGCCCGCGAGCTCGAAGCGCTCGGCTATGCGGTGTCGCGCGGGCTCGGCGGTACAGGCGTCGTGGCGAGCCTGCCGGGCGCGGATCCGGACCGCGGCATCGTACTGCGCGCCGATCTGGATGCGTTGCCGATCCACGAAGCCAACGACTTCGCGCATGCGTCGTGCACGCACGGGATCATGCACGCGTGCGGCCATGACGGCCATACCGTGATGTTGCTCGGCGCCGCGCGCGTGCTGAAAGCGTTGCCGCAGCTGCCGGGCACCGTCCATTTCGTGTTTCAGCCGGGGGAAGAGGGCGGTGCGGGCGCGCGCAAGATGATCGACGACGGGCTGTTCGAGCAATGCCCGACGGAGGCGGTATTCGGCATGCACAACTGGCCCGGTTTGCCGGCCGGGCATTTCGGGTTGCGCACTGGCCCGATCATGGCCGCCGGCTCGCGGTTCAGGATCACGATCACCGGCAAGGGCGCGCATGCGGCGCAGCCGCACCTGGGCATCGATCCCGTTCCGCTCGCGTGTTCGATGGTGCTGCAGTGCCAGACGATCGCCGCGCGGCACAAGGATCCCGTCGACCCGGCGGTGATTTCCGTCTGCATGTTCCATGCGGGCACGACGGACAACGTCATTCCGGACACGGCCGAGCTGCGCGGGACGATTCGCACGCTGTCGTCCGCGTTGCAGCAACAGTTGCAGCGTGACGTCCGGCTCATGTGCGAAGGGCTGGCGGCGGCTTATGGCGCGCAGGTCGACGTCGAGTTCTTTCAGTACTACCCGGCAACGGTCAACACGCCGGCCGAGACGGCACTGTGCGAAGCGGTGATTCGCGACACCTTCGGCGACGAACGCCTGTATCCCGACGTGCCGCCGAACATGACGTCCGAAGACTTCGGCTTCATGCTCGAAGAGCGCCCCGGCGCGTACGTGCTGATCGGTAATGCGCCGGCCGGATCGGCGTCGCCGGCGTTGCATCACCCGAAATACGATTTCAACGACGACATCATTCCGGCTGGCGTCCGGTACTGGGTCGCCCTGGCACGGCATTATTTCGCGCGATTCCCGTGACGCCGTGCGTGATGCCGACCCGGTCGGCAGTCGAGCCGCATTGAATGGTCATGCGCGGACTTGGCGTTAAGTTTTAATTAATGGTGAATTTATAAATCGTTAGGCACAGGAAAATCATTCCTTCCTATAGTCGGGTTATGAAACTGCGCCATTTCGAAGGATGACTTTGATGAAGGACGAACACGTGATGAACGCTTCCGGCGCCGCGACGGCGCTGCACTACCGCAGGTTTACCGCGGCCGACGTACCCGCGGCCCACGCACTCTCCATGGCGCTTCGCTGGCCGTTCAGGGCGGAAGACTGGCAGTTTTCCGCGGACACCTCGATCGCGTTCGCGGCCGAGGAAAACGGGGTGGTCATCGGTACGGCGATGTGCTGGAAGTACGGTGCGGACCGTGCTGCGATCGGGCACGTGATCGTGTCGTCCGAGCATCAGGGCCGAGGGATCGGCCGCGCGCTGATGGAGATCCTCCTCGACGAGCTGGGACAGCGCATCGTGTTCCTGCATGCGACGCCAGCCGGCCAGCCGCTCTACGAAAAGCTCGGTTTCAACGTGTGCGGATCGCTGGATCAATTTCAAGGGAACGTGAGTCAGCCCGCGGCGGTTGCGCTGCCCGACGGCGCTCGACTGCGGGCCGGCACGCCTGCCGATCTGAGCCGCTTCGTCGAGCTGGACGCGCGTGCTTCCGGCCTCGAGCGCGACGCCCTGATGTCGGCGTTGCTGAAGCGGGGAGAAAGCGTCGTGCTCGAGCAGGATGGCGAGATCGCCGGATTTTCAGTGCTGCGCCGCTTCGGTCGCGGTTACGTGATCGGCCCGGTGGTTGCACGGCGTTCGAGCGACGACGCGCAGGCGAAGGCGCTGATCAGTCATTGGCTGAGCGCGCGGGAGAACGAATTCGTTCGCATCGACGTACCGTCGGGAACGAGTTTGCCGGACTGGCTCGACGCGCAGGGATTGAAACGCGTCGACACCTGCTCGAAGATGGTTCGCAACGCGCCGGCCGATGCGCACCGCGGCGCGGCCGATCCGGTATTCGGACAGTACGGTTTGATCAGTCAGGCGATGTTGTAGGCGCCGGCCGCGCGGCCGGCGGCAGCGGGCATCACGCTCCCTGCGCGAGCGCCTTCACCTGTTCGGCCGACATCGCACCGCGATAAATGCGGAATTCGTCGATCAACCCGTTGAAGAACGGATCGCCCGGATACTGCGAACGCCCGATCCAGTTCTGCGCGGTTTTCCCGATGCGCCACGGCGCGAAGATCACGTCGTTCGCCGAGCCGATCGCATTGCCGTTCAGATAGAGCGTCGCGGTATCGGCCGCCAGCGTGACGGCGACGTGCGCCCATTGTCCTGCCGGCAATGCCGCGTTGCCGTCGATCGTGCGCTCGCCATGCCCGCCATTGGTGGTGATCGCGAAGCGCATCGTGCCGCCGTGGCTCTTCGGCGTGACGAACAGATAGCGCCCGGTGCCCGAACCGAAATCGAAGAGGCGCGCCCACGTCTGGCCGCCTCGCCAGTTGACCCAGGCCGCGATCGTGACATCCGACACGTCCGCGACGATGTCGTTCGGCAACGCGACGTAGCCGGTCGAGCCGTCGAGCGACGCCGCATTGCCCGTTTTTCCGGGCCCGCGCGATGCGCCGCCGACGAGCGTGCCCGCATGACCGTTGCCGCTCGCGTCCGCCGCACTCGTGCCGCCGGTCTCGTCGAACGTCAGCAGCGTATGCAGTTGCAGGGCCGTCGATGCGGCCACTTCCGCCGAATTCGCGGATTCGCCCGATGCAGTGCGCGCGCTGATCGTGTAGTACCAGACGCCTGCGGCCGGGTTGTCGGTATACGTCAACGGATCGACGATGCCGGTCGCGATGGTCGTATACGGACCGCCCGCAGTGGCGGCACGCTTCACGTCGTAGCTGGCCGCATTCGCGATGCCCCACCATGACAGCACGACGTGCCCGGCGGCCGGCCACGCGGTCAGCCCGCTCGGTGCGGTTGCGGGTGCAACGGGATCGCGCGTGCACGTCAGCGTGCCGTAGCCGAGCTGGTCGTAGCCGCCGCTCGTTTCGCCGTAGTTGCCGCCGCCGCCTTCGGGCTGGATCGCGCGGGCGAACTTCTCGGACCACGGTGCGGAGAGTCCCCTGCGGTTCACGTAATGGTTGTAGACGAGCGCCCAGCATGGACGAATCACGCCTTGGCTGCCGGTCGAGAATTGCGCTTGCGTGACGTCGACGTTGGCGTAGCGCGCGTACGGCACCGTCGGAAACGTCCCGTCCGGCTGCACGAGATTCGCTTTGGCAACGTATTCGGCGCCCGCGAGGAAGCGGTTGTTGTCGTGGCCGTACAGGTCGATGCCCTGGTTCCACGCCATTTCGCAGATCGCGCCGGCGAGCGCGATGCCGAGCGTGTTGTGCCCCTGGTCGCGGCCCGATTCCTGCCATTGGCCCAGATGGCCGGGATGCAGGTAATAGACGGCTTGCGCGATCGCGCCGTTGCCCGCGCCGTCGATGAAATAGTTGACGGCTTCGTCGAACTTCGCGTGGTCGTCGCACAGCACGCCGATCGCCATGATCGACGCGATGTTGCACAGATCCCAGTTCGCCCAGTAGTGCGTGATGTCCGTGTTGTTGTGGCGAGTCAGGAAGTCGGCGTTGATCGGGTAGAACTTGTCGGCCATCATCGCGCGGAACGCGGCGAAGTCGGCCGCGGCCCAGCCGGGATAGGTACGCATGATTTCGCCGGCGTTCGCGAATTCGTACCCGTAGAGGCCGGCGGCCAGGTCGACGTTCGAATCGCCGGCGAGGTTCTGCAGCGTCGACGACCACGCGTTCATGATCTGCACGGCCTTGTCCGCATACGCCTTGTTGCCCGACACCTTCCAGCGCAGCGCGCACGCATAGGCGGCCGCGATGTCCTTGTACAACACCGGATAGTTTTGCGCGCCGGTGCCGCCGCGCGTGACGACGGCTTGCGGGCGTGGCGACCACGTCAGCTGCGCATGGCTGTTTGCAATCAGCGTGTTCCAGCCGTCGCGCCACGGCGACGCGGCCGCCGCGACCTTCTGCACGATCCGGTCGAAATCGGCCTGCGTGTGCAGCAGCCCCGGATGGACGAACGCCGTGCGGGTCGTGACGGCGGCCGTGCCCGTCGCCACGCGTGCGAGCGCACGGTTGCCGGCCGCCGCTGCCGCGGTCGTGACGCCGCGGACGTTCTCGCTTGCGCCGGAGCCGTTGCATGCCGACAGCGCGAGCGCTCCGACGCTGTAAAGGAAGGTGCGCCGGGAAACCCGTGCGCCCGATTCAAGCAGGAGAGGAGTGTCGTGCATGTCGCGTTCGTTCCTTGACGAGTCTCACGGGAGGCGAGCGATGTCGCGCGGTGACGAAAGGGCACGCGGCGAAATCAGTCATCGCATGACGACGCGGATTGTAACGGAATGGAGGGCGCTGAGGACCACGAATGGGCGGCGTCATGCCAAATTTTTCGTAGCTGATTATCACGCTTCGGTTGATTAACATGCTAAGAAAGCGGAAAAAAATGGCGATTGATACGTTTGCGAGATATGATCGTCGCCGGCATGCGGGCAGCACGACTTTTCAGGTGTGCAGAGCGATAGATTCCCACTATTTCGTATAGTTGTCATACGACGGATGACGTGGTGCGGGTTTCATATCGCGCTCTCGGTCCGCACGCCGCAGCAATGAAGCCACGAACGACAAGAATTGGAGAACGACACGATGACGAGCAGCCCCCAGGTCTGAGCGAACGGTTTGCACGACGCGCGGCGTGGGTCGCGTCGCGCTCGACGCTGGCTTGCGCGGGTGTGACGGCAATGTCGGCCGCCGCCTCGGCAACGACGACGGTCGACACGCAGTTGGGCACCGCGACGCACTACACGCTCGGGCCGGGCGCGGTGAGCTTATCCGGCTCGATCGTCACGTCGAGCGCGAACGACGTGACAGTGACGGGCACGTCCGCGCCATCCGACTGCAGCGCCGCGTTCACGACGCTGAAGTCCGTCGCGCCGACCTCGCCGATCTGATCGGGCACATGGTGAACGATCTTGCGCTCGCAGGTATTTTTTCTAAAGACCGCACAACGTTCCGCCGATAACATTCAGGCGCTCAAAAACGACGCAATCGAACGACGCGCACCGACTCGTGCGCGACAGGCACGCACAGCCGGCCACCCCGGCAACAAAACACGACCGGGCGCGCGGCACCCGGGCAGCACGACGGAGAGTAGCGAAACGATGGGTACGGCAACAGGTTCGGTGCGACGCGCAATCGCGATCGCGGCCGGGGGAACGTTGTGCGTGGCGGCCGCGGGCGGCGCGCACGCGCAGGCATCGAACGCGGCGGCAACGCCATCGGCCGATGCGGCGGCGACGCTGCCGAAGATCGACGTGACGGGCGAGGCCAGCCGCGCCTCGCTCGGGCTGGTCGGGTTGCGTACCGCCACCGCGACCAGGACCGACACGCCGGTCGCCGAGATCCCGCAGACGACCAACGTCGTGACCGCGCAGCAGATCGAGATGACCGGCGCGACCGACCTGAACCAGGCGCTGCGCTACGTGCCGGGTTTCGCGACGTTCGGCTCCGATACGCGGACCGACTGGTATGCGGCGCTGCGCGGCTTCACGCCGACGCTGTATGTCGACGGCGTGGCGGCGCCGAACACGGCGGTCATCGCGAACTGGCGCGTCGATCCTTACACGATCGACTCGATCGCCGTGCTGCGCGGGCCGACGTCGGTGCTGTACGGCGCGGGCGAGCCGGGCGCGATCATCGACGCCCACACGAAGCTGGCCAACGGCGAGCGTGTGCGCGAAGCCGGCGTGCAGATCGGCAACGATGCACGCAAGCAGACCATGCTCGACATCGGCGACACGCTCGATCCGGACGGCAGGTATGCGTATCGCTTCGTCGGCATCGCGCGCGACGGCAATGCGGTGACCGGCCCGAACGCCGACCGGCGCGTCGCGGTGGCGCCGTCGTTCCGCTGGCGGCCGACGGCCGACACGTCGCTGACGGTGTCCGCTTCGTTCCTGCAGGATCACGGCGACATTTCGTCGAACTTCCTCCCGGCGTCGGGCACGGTCTTGCCGAATCGGAACGGGCGCCTGTCGCAGGACATCTACATGGGCGACCCGACGTTCAACGACTACCGGAAGAAACAATGGTCGCTCGGCTATGCGCTCGAGCATCGCGTGAACCCGATCTGGACGCTGCAGCAGGACGTGCGCTGGTCGCACCTGTCGCTCGATGACGCGACGGTGTTCGGCAACGGCCTCATGCCCGGCAGCACGACGAACATGATGCGGTTCGCGGGCCTGTTCCAGTTGAACTACAGCCGGCTCGACATCGACAACCGCGCGCAGGCGCGCTTCGCCACCGGCCCGCTCGAGCACACGCTGTTGCTCGGCCTGCAGTTCGACCGGCAGACGACGACCAATAGCGTGTGGCTCGCGCTCGCGCCGTCGCTCAACCTGTACCACCCCGTCTATCGTCCGGTGACGGCCGCAATCTTTTCCGGCCGCACGTCGCTCGGGCACGTCGATCAGTACACGGCGATGAATTCGCTCGGCGCGTACGCGCAGGACCAGATGCGCTGGAACCGCTGGACGCTGACGCTCGGCGGCCGCGAAGATCGCGTGAACGCGCGCTTCGACGACCGGGCGGCCGGCATCGGCACGCAGCAGGACGTCAGTGCGTTTTCAGGCCGCGTCGGGCTCACCTATCAGGGCGATGCGGGATTGTCGCCTTACGTGAGCTACTCGACGTCGTTCGATCCGGTGATCGGCGTGCGGATGTACGGCGGCGGCTTGCCGAAACCGACGCGTGGCAAGCAGACCGAAGCCGGGCTGCGCTGGCAGCCGGCCGGCCGGAACCTGATGCTTACCGCGGCCGTTTATCGCATCGACCAGACCAACGTCTTGACGCCGACGCCGACGAATCTCGACCCCACCGGTACGTCGTCCGTGCAGACCGGCAAGGTGCGCTCGCGCGGCATCGAACTGAGCGCGGTCGGGAACGTGACGCGCGAGCTGTCGATCGTCGCGTCGTACGTCTATCAGGACGTCAAGAACGTGCAGGCGAACGATGCATCGCTGAACAACTGGCCGGTGTCCGTGCCGCTGCCGCGGCAGATGGCGTCGCTGTGGACGGACTGGACCTGGCACACCGGCGCGCTGTCGGGCCTCGGAGTCGGCGCCGGCGTGCGCTACCAGAGTGCGTCGGCCGGTGCGCCCGACAATTCGCTGACGGTGCCGAGCGCCACGCTGTACGATCTCGCGATGCACTACGAGCTGCGTCACTGGCGATTCGCGCTGAATGTCGCGAATGTGTTCGACCGCCGCTACGTCAGCGGCTGCCAGTCTTACGCGGTGTGCGTGTTCGGCAACGAGCGGACGGTGCTGGCCAGCGCGAAATACAACTGGTAGCCGTACCCGTCATGCCGGGCGCGACTACGCGTCGCGCTGCGGTTCCCGGGCGGCATCACGCCCGGCCGCCGCATGGCGCTCTCGCCGCCACTCAGTCGGCGTGATGCCGAACCGTTCGCGGAACGCGGTGGCGAAATTCGCCGGCGTGGAAAAGCCAATCTCCTTCGCGATGCTCGCAATGCTGAGCGATGTCGTATCGAGCAGGTCCTGCGCGATGCGCAGGCGCTCGTGCCGCAGATATTCGAATACCGTCTGGCCCAGGTTGTCGCGAAACGCACGCGACAACCGCTTCTCGTGCGTACCGACCGCGCGCGCCAGCTGCTCCACCGTCGGCGGATCGTTCAGCGTGCGCGACAGATGCCGAATGGCCGCGCGCACGATGATGTCATCGTCCTTGCCTGTCGCAAACGGATCGTGCGCGGCCGGCGCATCCATTGCCAATGGCCGTTTCGTCCGCGCGAGCTGCACGCGGATTCGCGCGACGACTTCGGCCGGTTCGAACGGCTTCACCACATAATCGACGCCGCCGATTTCGAGCCCTTCGACGCGCTCGTGCAAGTCGCCGGCCACCGTCAGGAATATGACAGGGATCGCGCTCGTCAGCGGATCGGCCGCAAGCCGCCGGCACGCGGTGAAACCGTCCATGCGCGGCATCCGGACATCCATCAGCACCAGGTCGGGCATGAGTGCCTGCGCGCGCTGGCACGCCTGCACGCCGTCGAATGCGATGCTGATCCGGCATCCGGTGCTGCGCAGGACGTCGATCAGCAAACGAAGCTGGTCGGGCTGATCGTCGACGATCAGGATATGGGCATTATTCAATGCGGCGGTCGATGGCGACATCGTGTACCTGTTCAGGAAAGGCTGTGGGCAGCGTTCCTGCGCGCGGTCGATTCCGGTTCGGGAAAATCGTCGGAAGCCGTGACATGACTTCGCGAAAACGCACGGTACGCTCGCATCGACAAGCGGACTTCGCCGGACTGCACGGCAGGCAGTATGTCGGCGCATTACTCGGCGTTGTTTCTTTTGATCACTGAGCCGATAAAGGGGCGGAAGATTGCCGCTGCCGGAATCGATGCGAGCGGAATTGTAGGGGGATATCTCGATTCTCGCTAGAGTGCCGATCTCTATTATTGGGATGCGAGTCGGGGCTAACATTGAATCCCTTTTCGGTATTTTGCAGTTTTTTGCGAGATTGCTTTTAATGGCACTGCGCTCCAGCAAAGTATTTGTCCTTCCGGGAAAACATTTTTATTAAGCGCGGCAATACGAAATCGTTTGCGAGATCGGTGTTTGTCACATAAACCATTGAAAACATTGCATTTTGCAATCTATAAAGAATGCCGCCTTCTCTAATGCCGGGGCGTGTCTCATAATTCGTCCGAACTTTGGATGACGGATGGATTCGACGGGTTGGACCTCCGGCATACCGTGGCAGACGTTGCGGGATTAGAGCCCGGTGCATCAATTGATGTGCGCGCCGACGAATATTCGTCACGACGTCCGTCGCATCCGCATTATCCGCGTGGATGAAAATTCGTTCGCGTGCAGCAGATGAAATAAAAGAAACGGGGTTGGTCGCGCCGCGCGCGGCATTCAATTCGGAATGTCAATGACAGCGGGTTGACTCGCGAGAATCAGCAGGGGCGAGCTCGTCCATGGCAGTCATTTTGTATTCCTGATGGTTTTTATCGAATGAACGGAACGGGCCGTCGACCGAGCGACGCGCCCGGGCAGCGTATCGCGCATTGAGTTCGAAGTTGAAGTCGAAGCTGTGAATAAACCTAAGTAGTCCAAATTCAAACCAAAGACACGAAACGGAGCAAAAAATGCAGAGGAACCAGATTTCGGCGCTCGTCGCCGCCATGTTCGCAAGCGCAGGTGTGCTGGTCGCGGGGGTCGCACACGCGGACAACTTCGTCGATCGCGGCAACCCGGACAACGCACTGAACGGGCAGTGCATCGACGGTACGAACCCGTTGTGTGTCGCGACGAAGAGTGGGACGTTCGTTGCGACGAGCAGCACGAACTTCACGTCTGGAACGAATGCGAAGGCCGGCTCCAGCGGCATCGCGATCGGCGACCAGTCGAACGCGGGCAGCCAGGGTGGCTCCGGCAGCGGCGGCGGCATTGCGATCGGCGTCGGCGCCCAGGCACTGGCGAACTCGGCCACGGCGATCGGCACGGTGGCCGTCGCGCAGGGCAATACGGCGCTCGCGGTGGGCCGTCAGTCCGCCGCGATCGGCGATTACTCGATGGCGCTCGGCAACGTCGCCGACGCGCATGGCACGAGTTCGATCGCACTCGGTCACTCGGCGCTGGCGAGCGGCGATCGCTCGATTGCGATCGGCGGCGCGAATCCGACCACGAGCGACGGCGTGTCGAACGGCGCATCCTACGATGCCGCGACGCAGACCCGTGCGGGCGGCACGCAATCCGTCGCGATCGGCGCTGGCGCGCAGACGAACGACAACAACCAGGTCGCGATCGGCTCGGGCAGCGTCGGTGCGAACAACGGCGGAACACCGGTATTCGGCGGCACGGCTGCACCGGTCGGCGGGGCCGTCTCGTTCGGTTCGCTCGGCCACGAACGCCAGATCAAGAACGTCGCGGCGGGCGCGGCCGATACGGACGCCGTGAACGTCCAGCAGCTGAAGAACGTGAACAGCACGCTCAGCACCGGCATCGCCAACGTCGACGCACGCGTGACCTCCGTCGGCAATACGCTGTCGACGTCGATCGCGAACGTCGACCAGCGCGTGACCAACGTCGGCAACAGCCTCAGCACGAGCATCGTGACGGCGACGCAGAACGTCGTCAAATACACCGACGATTCGCACGCCGCGATCGCGCTGGACGGCAGCAACGGCACGACGATCGGCGGTGTCGCGGCCGGTATCGCCGATACGGACGCGGTCAACGTCGGCCAGTTGAAGGGCAGCGTTGCACCGCTGCAGACCTCGCTGTCGACCGCCGCCGCGAACATCACGAACCTACAGAACAACGTGACCGGCCTCAACGCATCGCTGAGCACGGCCGCGTCGAACATCGGCGGCCTGCAGGCAGCCGATGCGCGCAACGTGAAGTACGACGGCGCGAGCGGCTTCGACTCGGTCACGTTCGCCGGCCCGAACGGCACGACGCTGCACAATGTCGCGGACGGCAAGGATGCGCACGATGCCGTCAACGTGGGGCAACTGGGCAGTGGCCTCGCATCGCTCAGCACGAGCGTGACCAGCAGCGTGAGCACGACGATCGGCAACCTGAGCACGTCGATCTCGAACCAGATCGGCAACGCGACGAAGAACGCGGTGCAGTACGACGACGATGCGCATGGCGGCGTCACGCTCGGCGGCCAGGGCGCGCCGGCACCGGTCGGCCTGCACAACGTCGCGGACGGCGTGAGCGCGAACGACGCGGTGAACGTCGGTCAGCTCGGCAAGGCGACCGATACGCTGAACCAGTCGATCGCCAACGTCGGCAACAGCGTGACGAAGCTCGGCGACCAGGTGACGACGAACACCGGCAACATCGCCGCGCTGCAGCAGGATGCGCTGCAATGGAACCCGAGCCTCGGCACTTACGATGCGAGCCACGGCGGCAACAGCCCGCAACGCATCGGCAACCTCGCGGCCGGCCAGAACGGCACCGACGCAGTCAACGTGGACCAGCTGAACGCGGCGATTCACGACGGCACGAGCCAGCTCGACGCGCTCGCCGTGAAGTACGACGATGCGAGCAAGCGTCAGGTTTCGCTCGGCGCGGGCAACGGCGGGATTCCCGTGCGCGTGACCAACGTCGCGGAAGGCAACGTGTCGGCCGGCAGCACAGACGCCGTGAACGGCGCGCAGTTGCGCCGCGCGATCGACGGCACGGCAGCCGCGCTCGGCGGCGGTGCGACGGCGAATACGGATGGCTCGATCACGGCGCCCGCGTACAAGATCGGCGGCGATTCGTTCAACAATGTCGGCGACGCGCTGACGAACCTCGATGGCCGCGTCGGCAGCAACACGACGACGCTCGCGAATCACGAGACGCGAATCGGCAATGCCGAAACGAACATCGCCGGCAATACGACCGCGATCGCCGGGCTGCAGAAGGATGCGCTGCAGTTCGACCCGACGCTCGGCGCATACAACGCCGCCCGTGGCGGCGTGCCGACCAAGCTGACCAGCGTTGCCGACGGCAATGTCGCGGCCGGTAGCACGGACGCGGTGAACGGCGGCCAGTTGTACGGCGTGAAGTCCGATCTCGAGCAGCAGATCACGCAGGTGTCGAACCAGACGGGCGAGGCCGTGAAGAACGTCGTCAAGTACGACGTCGACGGCAACGGCAACCGGCTGAACTCGGTATCGCTGATCGGCGGCAACGCGAACGCGGCGGTCGTGCTGAAGAACGTCGCGGCCGGCACCGACGATACGGACGCGGTGAACGTGAAGCAGCTGAAGTCGGTGCAGTCGAACCTCGACCAGCTCGGCGCGCTCGCGGTGCAGTACGACGACAGCTCGAAGGGCTCGATCACGCTCGGCGGGGCGGGTGGCACGCGCATCACCAACGTGAAGGCCGGCACGCTCAGCGCGACCAGCACGGACGCGGTGAACGGCTCGCAGCTCTACGCGACGAACCAGCAGGTATCGAAGAACACGACCGATATCGCGAACCTGCAGGACAACGTGACCAACATCGCGAACGGCAAGGCCGGGCTCGTGCAGCAGCAGGACCCGAAAGGCGCGATCACGGTCGGCAAGGACTCGGGCGGTACCAGCGTGAACTTCTCCGGCACGGCGGGCGACCGCGTGCTGACCGGTGTCGCGGCAGGCGTGAACGCCAACGACGCGGTCAACATGGCCCAGTTCAACGACGCGCTGAAGACGGCGGCGGCCAACGACCAGATCCGTGCGGCGGCAACCGATGCGAACACGACGTGGATCGCGCGTGCCGATGCCGGTTCGATCGGCTCGACGGCGACGGCAACCGGCAAGAACGCGGTGGCGGTCGGCCAAGGCTCCGTTGCGGATCGCGACAATTCGTTCTCGGTCGGCGCGAAGGGCAACGAACGGCAGGTCACGAACGTGGCGGCCGGTACGGCGCCGACCGACGCGGTGAACGTGCAGCAGCTGAACGACAACCTCAATGCCGCATCGACGCAGGCGAAGGGCTACACCGACCAGCGGATCGGGCAGGTGTACAACTCGTTCAACGACCTGAAGAAGGACATGTACGGCGGCGTGGCGTCGGCGATGGCGGTGGCCGGTTTGCCGCAGCCGACGGGGGCCGGGCGCTCGATGGTGTCGGCGGCGACGTCGAACTATCACGGGCAGCAAGGCTTCGCGGCCGGGTATTCGTACGTGACGGAGAGCAATCGCTGGGTCGTCAAGGCGTCGGTGACGGGCAATGCACGGTCGGACTTCGGCGCGGTGGTGGGCGCAGGCTATCAGTTCTGATGCGGCGCGACGGACGTTGACCGTCGGGTATCGGGCATGTTGACGATGCCCGACACAGCAGGCAACGTCGATGACTGAAGGGCCCCGGGCTCGCGATGGCGACCTCGGGGCCTCGTCATTTGCCGGGATCGGATGCGCGCCGGTCGAAGGCCACCGACGGCTGCATGCCGCCGGCGCCCCACGCCTGCGCCGGCCGCGCGACGTGAAGCGTGTCGAGCAACTGCCCCATCCCGGCGAACACGCGGTACGCGCTCGCCACTTCCGCGTACTGGCCGCTGATGTAGTCGATGCGCGCGCTGTAATACTCGTTCTCCGCGTTGAGCAGGTCGAGCAGCGAACGTTGACCGATGCCGAACTGCAACAGGTACGCTTCGCGCGTCGACGCGCTGGAATCGACGTACTGCTTGAGCACGACCAACCGGTCGCGTGCGGTGACGTACGCGTTGTAGGCGTGCGATTCGCCTTCCGCGATCTCCAGGCGCGTGCGGTTGCGGTCTTCCTCGGCCTCCCGGATCTGCGCATGCGCTTCGCCGATATGCGCCTTGTCGGCGCCGCCCTGAAACAGGTTGTAGCGCAACCGCAGCATCACGCGGCGGTCGTTCGTCGGACCGAGCACGCCGTCACGATCATGGCTCGCGCTCAGCTCCAGATCGATGCGCGGCCAGAGTGCGGCCTTCGCCGCGTCATAGTGCGCATTGGCCTGGGCGACGTCCGCCTCGGCGGCCGCGAGGGACGGGTGGTTCGCCAGCGCCGTATCCAGCGCGAATCGTTCCGTCGGCGGCAGCGTGGCTTCCGGCGCGACCGGCTTGACGAGCACGTTTGGCGGTGCGCCCACGAGCCGCGCGTAGGCCACTTCGGCGTCTTTCAGGTTGCTTTGCTCGGAGCGCAAGTTGTCCTGCGCGAGCGCCAGCCGGCTTTCCGCCTGGTAAAGGTCGGCGCGCCGGCCGACGCCGCGGTCGCTGCGCAGCTTGATCTGATCGTGGATCCGGCGGTGGGACTCCAGGTTGTCGGTGGCGGCGGCGACCGTTTCCTGGCGGCGCAGGACTTCCAGATACGCGCCCACCACGCGCAGCGCCACGTCCTCCGAGGTTGATGCGACGCGATTCGCGGACGAGTCGATGCGTGCCCGTTGCCGCGCCACTTCGCTCCTGACCGCGAAACCGTCGAACAGCATTTGCGACAACGTCACGCTGGCCGTCCGGTGCGTGAACGTCGTGCGGTTCAGGCCGAGCAGACGCGTTTCGACATCGTCGCGCTGCTCCTTGCCGATCGCCGCGTCGACGTCCACGCGGGGCAGGTAGCCGGCTCGCGCCTGCTTCAGGCCTTGATCCGCCGCTTCCCTGTTGTATGTCGTGGCAAGGACTTCGGGGTTGGTCCGGATCGCCTGCTCGACCGCTTCCTGCAGGCTTTGCGCGGCGGCGGGCGCGGCGGTGCCCGCGAGCGCCGACGCGAATGCGAGCACGGCAAGCAGAGGGCAGTTCCTGTTCATCGACTGTTTCCTGTCGCCCGACGGTTGTTTGCAGCCAGCCTTGGGCACGATTATACGTCGCGCGAGGCCGGCGATCATGCGACCGGCCATCGCGACAGATGCATCAAACACACACACTGCCGCGAACGACGATCCGGAGGAGAGTTCGTCCGTCGGACGTCGGTCACGGGGTATTCCGGGCGGCTCAAACCTCCTGAACGTGCGGCAGCGGCGGCGGCACGTAAGTGACCACGGTGCCGCTGCCCTGATCGTGCGAGAGCTGGAAGCTGCCGCCCGACAGATTGCCTTGAAGCGCGACCTGCGCGGTGTGGGCGCCGTCGCTGACCGTGAGCGTGCCGCCCGTTCCCGTGTCGTTGGCCGTGAAGCTCAGCGTCGTGTGATCGCCGAACAGCACGTCGGTCAGGTCGAGCGCGTCGCCGGCGCCGAAGCCGCTGACCGTGCCGGTGAAACCGGCGGAGTGGTCCAGCTTGAGCGTCCCCGCGGCGCCATCGGCGAACGTCGTGTTTTCCGCGGACGCGCCGTCGAACTCGAGCGTTGCGCCGCCGCTGATCGTCGCGCTGCCGGCGCCCGTCACGTCGCCGTGGATCGTCAGGTTGCCGTTATTGGCCCACAGGTTGCCCGTGTTGTTCACCGCGCTATCGATCACGAGGCCGCCGCTGCCCGTCGCCTCGAGCGTGCCGGCGTTGGCGACCGCGTGCGTGCCCGTGTCGATGACGAGCGCGTTGGCGCCGTCGGCGACGATCGTTCCTTCGTTGACGAGCGTCAGCTGCCCGGCGCCGAGCTGGCCGGCACCCGTGATCGTGTTGTCGACGTTCACGAGCGTTGCATCCGGCGTGCTGCCGAACACGACGTTGTGGCTATCGTCGGACAGCGTCACGTGCCCGCCACCTTCCAGCGTCG
Source organism: Burkholderia sp. Tr-862 (assembly GCF_011753085.1). Classification (NCBI taxonomy): domain Bacteria; kingdom Pseudomonadati; phylum Pseudomonadota; class Betaproteobacteria; order Burkholderiales; family Burkholderiaceae; genus Burkholderia; species Burkholderia sp. Tr-862. Next base: position 8,277 of record NZ_VWWG01000055.1, on the reverse strand, counting down.
CGCTCTTCGGGAGGATTTCGAAGCGGGTGATGTCGCCGGTCGAGCCGAGTGCGATCGTGCCCGTGTTCTCCACGATCCCGCCGATCGGCAGCATCGCGCCGTCGTTCACCGTCATGGTGCCGGCGTTCTGCACGACCGGTTCCTGGTCGAACACGAAGTTGTCGCCGGTGAGGTCGGCCGAATGCACGCCCGTTACCGTGATGGTGGCGCCATCGCCCAGCGTGATCACCGCATTGCCGTTCGCGTCGTCTGCCAGATGCGCCTGGACGTCGCTGAAGCTTGCGATGCCCGTGAAGCCCACCAGATCGATCTTGTCGGCGGCGAGGTCGAACGTGTGCAGCGTGTCGTTGCCGATCGGCTGCGAGAACACGAACAGGTCGTGACCGGCGGATCCCGTCAGTTGGTCGTCGCCCGACCAGGCGAAGATCGGCGCGTTGGCCGCGTACGCTTCGACGTTGTCCGCGATCGTGGCGGCGGCGTGGCTGCCGTCCGCGGCCGTCCAGGTTTCGGTCACCGTGAGCACGGTGGCGCCGGTGAAGGAGGTGGGCGGCGTGACGGTGAGCGCGCCGAGGTCGTTCGTCGGCACGAGCCATGCGCCGTTGCCGAGGTCGGTGCCGGCATTCAGCGTCCAGCCGGACGGGATGCCGGCGATCGTCACCGCAAGGTCGGCCGCGTGGCCGGACGGATCGGCGAGCGCCAGGTTGATCTCGGAGCCGGCGACCCCGGCGGGCGCCGTCTGCGTCAACGAGCGCGAGTTGCCCGCGGTGTCCCACTCCGTCACGGTGAGGGAGTCCTTGTTGAGATTCAGGCTCTGTTGCGTGTAGGTCCAGGTTCCGGCGGTTTGCTGCGTCGCGGTGTAATCGGCGTTGGTCGTGTTGTCGTGGATCAGGACTTTCCAGACATTGGACGTGTCGGTGTTGGCCGTCAGCGTGTGGCTGCCTTGACTGTATTGCCATGACAGCGTCGACGGCGCGGTGGTGTCGAGCGTGAAGCTCAAACTCGTGGCGTTCGAGATATTGCCCGCGATGTCGATCTGACGGACTTGCAGGTTGTTCACGCCTTCGGTGGCGCTGAAGCTCGTGTTCCAATGTGCGCCGTTGTCGATGCTGTATTGGACGGTGGCGCCGGTTTCGATGCCGGAAAGGTTCAGCGTGCCGACGTTGGTGATGTGGTCCGTGGCGCTGCTGCCGGAGTCGGTGGTCAATGCGACGCCGGGTGCTGCGACCGACGTATCGAGCGTGAAGCTCAGCGATGTAGCTGACGATGTGTTGCCAGCCACGTCGATCTGGCGGACTTGGACGTTGTTTAACCCTTCGACGGCGCTGAAGCTCGTGTTCCAATGTGCGCCGCTATCAATGCTGTACTGAACGGTTGCGCCGGTTTCGATGCCTGAGAGGTTCAGCGTGCCGACGTTGGTAATGTGGTCCGTGGCACTGGTGCCGGAATCGGTGGTCAGGGCGACACCTGGCGCGGCGGCTGACGTATCGAGCGTGAAGCTGAACGACGTGGCCGACGACGTGTTGCCCGCGATGTCGATCTCTCGAACCTGCACGTTATTCACGCCTTGGACGGCACTGAAGCTCGTGTTCCAATGCGCCCCGTTATCGACGCTGTACTGCACGGTGGCGCCCGTCTCGATGCCTGAGAGATTCAACGTACCGACGTTGGTGATGTGGTCGGTGGCGCTGCTGCCGGAGTCGGTGGTCAACGCGACACTGGGCGCAGCGGCCGACGTATCGAGCGTGAAGCTGAACGACGTGGCCGACGACGTGTTGCCCGCGACATCGATTTGCCGGACCTGCACATTGTTCACGCCTTCGAGGGCACCGAAACTCGTACTCCAATGCGCACCGTTATCGATGCTGTATTGCACTGTGGCGCCGGTTTCGATGCCTGAGAGATTCAGCATGCCGACGTTGGTGATGTGATCGGTGGCGCTGCTGCCGGAGTCGGTGGTCAGCGCAACACCCGGCGCAGCGGCCGAGGTGTCGAGCGTGAAGCTGAACGACGTGGCCGACGACGTGTTGCCGGCCACGTCGATCTGACGGACTTGAACGTTGTTTAACCCTTCGACGGCGCTGAAGCTCGTGTTCCAATGCGCCCCGTTATCGACGCTGTATTGCACTGTGGCGCCGGTTTCGATGCCTGAGAGATTCAACGTACCGACGTTGGTGATGTGGTCGGTGGCGCTGCTACCGGAGTCGGTGGTCAGTGCGACACCGGGCGCGGCGGCCGAGGTATCGAGCGTGAAGCTGAACGACGTGGCCGACGACGTATTGCCTGCGATGTCGATCTCTCGAACCTGCACGTTATTCACGCCTTGGACGGCGCTGAAGCTCGTACTCCAATGCGCACCGTTGTCGATGCTGTACTGAACGATGGCGCCGTTTTCGATGCCAGTGACGTTTAGCGTGCCGACATTGGTGATGTGATCGGTGGCGCTGCTGCCGGAATCGCTCGTGAGCGCGACACCGGGCGCTGCAGCCGACGTATCCAGCGTGAAACTGAACGAGGTCGGGGCGGACGTGTTGCCCGCGACATCGATCTGCCGGACTTGAACGTTGTTCAGTCCTTCGACGGCACTGAAGCTCGAGTTCCAATGCGCGCCGTTGTCGACGCTGTATTGAACGGTGGCGCCGGCCTCGATCCCGGTGACGTTCAGCGTGCCGACGTTGGTGATGTGGTCGGTGGCGCTGCTGCCGGAGTCGGTGGTCAACGCGACACCGGGCGCGGCGGCCGAGGTATCGAGCGTGAAGCTGAACGACGTTGCCGCCGACGTATTGCCCGCGACATCGATCTGCCGAACCTGCACGTTGTTCAGTCCTTCGACGGCGCTGAAGCTCGTGTTCCAATGGGCACCGTTATCGACGCTGTACTGCACGGTGGCACCCGTCTCGATGCCAGTGACGTTCAGCGTTCCGACATTCGTGATGTGATCGGTGGCGCTGCTGCCGGAATCGGTAGTCAACGAAACGCCGGGCGCACCAGCCGACGTATCGAGCGTGAAGCTGAACGAGGTCAGGGCCGACGTATTGCCCGCGACATCGATCTGTCGAACCTGCACGTTGTTCAGCCCTTCGATGGCGCTGAAGCTCGTGTTCCAATGTGCGCCGTTGTCGATGCTGTACTGCACGGTGGCGCCGGTTTCGACACCAGTGAGATTCAACGTACCGACATTGGTGATGTGATCCGTGGCGCTGCTGCCGGAATCGCTCGTGAGCGCGACACCGGGCGCAGTGGCTGACGTATCGAGCGTGAAGCTGAACGACGTGGCCGACGACGTATTGCCCGCGACATCGATCTGCCGAACCTGCACGTTGTTCAGTCCTTCGACGGCGCTGAAGCTCGTGTTCCAATGTGCGCCGTTATCGACGCTGTATTGCACGGTTGCGCCGGTCTCGATGCTAGTGACGTTCAGTGTGCCGACATTGGTGATGTGGTCAGTCCCGCTATTGCCCGAGTCGGTGGTCAGCGCAACGCCGGGCGCAGCAGCCGAGGTATCGAGCGTGAAGCTAAACGACGTGGCCGACGACGTATTGCCCGCGACATCGATCTGCCGAACCTGCACGTTGTTCACGCCTTCGAGGGCACCGAAACTCGTACTCCAATGCGCCCCGTTGTCGACGCTGTACTGAACGGTGGCGCCGGTTTCGATGCCTGTGAGATTCAACGTACCGACATTGGTGATGTGATCGGTGGCGCTGCTGCCGGAATCGCTCGTGAGCGCGACACCGGGCGCTGCAGCCGACGTATCCAGCGTGAAACTGAACGAGGTCGGGGCGGACGTATTGCCCGCGACATCGATCTGCCGAACCTGCACGTTGTTCAGTCCTTCGACGGCGCTGAAGCTCGTGTTCCAATGGGCACCGTTATCGACGCTGTACTGAACGGTTGCACCGGTCTCGAGGCCCGAGAGGTTCAGCGTGCCGACATTGGTGATGTGATCGGTGGCGCTGCTACCGGAATCGCTCGTGAGCGCGACGCCGGGCGCGGCGGCCGAGGTATCGAGCGTGAAGCTGAACGAAGTCGGGTTCGACGTATTGCCCGCGACATCGGTTTGCCGAATCTGCACGTCATTCACGCCTTCGACGGCATTGAAACTGGTGTTCCAAGTATGGCCGCCATCGGTCGAGTATTCGACGGCGGCGCCTGTTTCGACACCGGTGAGATTCAACGTGCCGACATTGGTGATGTGATCGGTCGAGCCATTGCCGGAATCGGTGGTCAGTGCGACGCCGGGCGCTGCGGCCGACGTATCGAGCGTGAAGTTGAACGAAGTCGGGTCCGATGTATTGCCTGCGACATCGGTTTGCCGGACCTGTACGTCATTCACGCCTTCGACGGCATTGAAACTGGTGTTCCAAGTGTGGCCGCCGTCGATCGAGTATTCGACAACTGCGCCAGTCTCCACACCAGACACGTTGAGTGTACCAACGTTCGTGATGTGATCGGTGGCGTCGCTGCCGGAATCGGTGGTCAATGCAACGCCGGGCGCGGCGGCAGAGGTATCGAGCGTGAAGCTGAACGACGTCGGATCCGACGTATTGCCTGCGACATCGGTCTGCCGGACCTGTACGTCGTTCACGCCTTCGATGGCGTTGAAGCTGGTGTTCCAAGTATGGCCGCCGTCGATCGAGTATTCGACAACTGCGCCAGTCTCCACCCCAGACACGTTGAGTGTGCCGACGTTGGTTATGTGATCGGTCGAGCTAGTGCCGGAATCGGCGGTCAATGCGACGCCGGGTGCGGCGGCCGACGTATCGAGCGTGAAGCTGAACGAGGTTGGGGCGGACGTGTTGCCTGCGACATCGGTCTGCCGCACCTGCACGTCGTTCCCGCCTTCGACAGCGCTGAAGCTGGTGTTCCAGGTGTGGCCACCATCGATCGAGTATTCGACAACTGCGCCAGTTTCCACACCAGACACATTGAGTGTACCGACGTTGGTGATGTGATCGGTCGAGTTGCTACCGGAATCGCTCGTGAGTGCGACACCGGGCGCAGCAGCTGAGGTATCGAGCGTGAAGCTGAATGAAGTCGGGTCCGATGTATTGCCCGCAATATCGGTTTGCCGAACCTGTACGTCGTTCACGCCTTCGATGGCGTTGAAGCTGGTGTTCCAGGTATGACCGCCATCGGTCGAGTATTCGACGGTGGCGCCGGTTTCAATACCGGTGAGATTCAGCGTTCCGACGTTGGTGGTGTGATCGGTGGCGCTGCTACCGGAATCGCTCGTGAGCGCGACACCGGGCGCAGCGGCTGAGGTATCGAGCGTAAAGCTGAACGAGGTCGGGTCCGACGTGTTGCCAGCAACATCGGTTTGCCGGACCTGCACGTCGTTCACGCCTTCGACGGCGTTGAAACTGGTGCTCCAAGTATGGCCGCCATCGGTCGAGTATTCGACGGTGGCGCCCGTTTCAATGCCGCTAAGATTCAACGTACCGACGTTGGTGATGTGATCGGTAGCGCTGCTACCGGAATCGCTCGTGAGCGCGACACCGGGCGCGGCGGCCGAGGTATCGAGCGTGAAGCTGAACGCCGTCGGATCCGACGTGTTGCCTGCGACATCGGTCTGCCGGACCTGCACGTCGTTCACGCCTTCGATGGCGTTGAAGCTGGTGTTCCAGGTGTGGCCGCCATCGGTCGAGTATTCGACGGTGGCGCCCGTTTCAATGCCGCTAAGATTCAGCGTGCCGACATTGGTGGTGTGATCGGTAGCGCTGCTACCGGAATCGCTCGTGAGCGCGACACCGGGTGCGGCGGCCGAGGTATCGAGCGTGAAGTTGAACGAGGTCGGGTCCGACGTATTTCCCGCGACATCGGTTTGCCGAACCTGCACGTCGTTCACGCCTTCGACGGCATTGAAACTGGTGTTCCAGGTATGGCCGCCATCGGTCGAGTATTCGACAGTCGCGCCCGTTTCGACACCGGTGAGATTCAGCGTGCCGACATTGGTGGTGTGATCGGTAGCGCTGCTACCGGAATCGCTCGTGAGCGCGACACCGGGTGCAGCGGCCGAGGTATCCAGCGTAAAGCTGAACGAAGTCGGGTCCGACGTATTGCCCGCGACATCGGTTTGTCGAACCTGTACGTCGTTCACGCCTTCTACGGCATTGAAGCTGGTGTTCCAGGTGTGGCCACCATCGGTCGAGTATTCGACGGTGGCGCCGGGTTCAACACCGGTCAGATTCAACGTGCCGACATTGGTGATGTGATCGGTCGAGCCACTGCCGGAGTCGGTGGTCAGGGCAACACCCGGCGCAGCGGCCGAGGTATCCAGCGTAAAGCTGAACGAAGTCGGATCCGATGTATTGCCTGCGATATCGGTTTGCCGGACCTGTACGTCATTCACGCCTTCGACGGCGCTGAAGCTGGTGTTCCAGGTGTGACCGCCATCGATCGAGTATTCGACAACTGCGCCAGTCTCCACACCAGACACATTGAGTGTACCGACGTTGGTGATGTGATCGGTCGAGTTGCTACCGGAATCGCTCGTGAGTGCGACACCGGGCGCAGCAGCTGAGGTATCGAGCGTGAAGCTGAATGAAGTCGGGTCCGATGTATTGCCTGCGACATCGGTCTGCCGAATTTGTACATCGTTCACGCCTTCGACGGCGCTGAAACTGGTGTTCCAGGTATGACCGCCGTCGATCGAGTATTCGACAACTGCGCCAGTCTCCACCCCAGACACGTTGAGTGTACCGACGTTGGTGATGTGGTCGGTAGCGTTGCTGCCGGAGTCCGCGGTCAGTGCAACACCCGGTGCAGCGGCCGAGGTATCCAGCGTAAAGCTGAACGCCGTCGGATCTGACGTATTGCCTGCGATATCGGTCTGCCGAACCTGTACATCGTTCACGCCTTCGATGGCGTTGAAGCTGGTGTTCCAGGTATGACCGCCATCGATCGAGTATTCGACAACTGCGCCAGTCTCCACACCAGACACGTTGAGTGCACCGACGTTGGTGATGTGGTCGGTAGCGTTGCTGCCGGAGTCCGCGGTCAGTGCAACACCCGGTGCAGCGGCCGAGGTATCCAGCGTAAAGCTGAACGCCGTCGGATCCGACGTATTGCCTGCGACATCGGTCTGCCGAACCTGTACATCGTTCACGCCTTCGACCGCGTTGAAGCTGGTGTTCCAGGTATGACCGCCATCGATCGAGTATTCGACAACTGCGCCAGTCTCCACGCCAGACACGTTGAGTGTACCGACGTTGGTGATGTGGTCGGTAGCGTTGCTGCCGGAGTCCGCGGTCAGTGCAACGCCCGGTGCAGCGGCCGAGGTATCCAGCGTAAAGCTGAGCGAGGTCGGGTCAGATGTATTGCCTGCGATATCGGTTTGCCGAACCTGTACGTCGTTCACCCCTTCGACGGCGTTGAAGCTGGTGTTCCAGGTATGTCCGCCATCGATCGAGTATTCGACAGTCGCGCCGGTTTCGACACCGGTGAGATTCAACGTGCCGACATTGGTGATGTGATCGGTGACATTGCTGCCGGAATCGGTCGTCAATGCAACGCCGGGCGCGGCGGCCGAGGTATCGAGCGTGAAGCTGAACGCCGTCGGATCCGACGTGTTGCCTGCGACATCGGTCTGCCGAATTTGTACATCGTTCACGCCTTCGACGGCATTGAAACTGGTGTTCCAGGTATGGCCGCCGTCGATCGAGTATTCGACAACTGCGCCAGTCTCCACACCAGACACGTTGAGTGTACCGACGTTCGTGATGTGATCGGTGGCGTTGCTGCCGGAATCCGTCGTCAATGCGACGCCGGGTGCGGCGGCCGACGTATCGAGCGTGAAGTTGAACGCCGTCGGGTCCGACGTATTGCCTGCGACATCGGTCTGCCGAACCTGTACATCGTTGACGCCTTCGACGGCATTGAAGCTGGTGTTCCAGGTATGTCCGCCATCGATCGAGTATTCGACGGTGGCGCCCGTTTCAACACCGGTGAGATTCAACGTGCCGACGTTGGTGATGTGGTCGGTCGAGCCACTGCCGGAATCGGTGGTCAGGGCGACGCCGGGTGCTGCAGCCGAGGTATCGAGCGCGAAGCTGAGCGATGTGGCGGCTGACGTGTTGCCTGCGACATCGGTTTGTCGAACCTGTACGTCGTTGACGCCTTCGACGGCGTTGAAACTGGTGTTCCACGTGTGGCCGCCATCGATCGAGTACTCGACGGTGGCGCCCGTTTCGACACCGGTGAGATTCAACGTGCCGACGTTGGTGATGTGGTCGGTCGAGCTGCTACCAGAGTCAGTGGTCAGTGCGACACCGGGCGCAG